>DAOLKI010000005.1:0-19894 GCA_035331665.1 Rhodocyclaceae bacterium | reverse complement strand
CTTCCGCGACGGTCTCGACGTGCTGGCGAAGGCGGGCGCGACGGCGGTGATCCAGCCGGGCGGCTCGGTGCGCGACGCCGAAGTCATCGCCGCCGCCGACGAGCAGAACGTGGCCATGGTGTTCACCGGTTTCCGCCATTTCCGGCACTGAGACGATGCCAGTCCTCTCCCCGACTCCATTCACTGCCAGGCTATTCCCGGGCAGGGGCATGGCTCCGGTCGGATCCGTTCCCCATCGTTCCGTTGCGTCTGCCATGGGCGCCCCGGCGGAGGCGCAATGAAACTCCTCGTCATAGGTTCCGGCGGCCGCGAGCACGCCCTCGCCTGGCGCCTGGCCCAGGCGCCAGGCCTGCAGAAAGTATTCGTCGCTCCGGGCAACGCCGGCACCGCCCGCGAGCGGGAACTGGAAAACGTGCCGATCACGGACATCGGAGAACTCGTCGAGTTCGCCCGCCGCGAGAAAGTGCACTTCACCCTCGTCGGGCCCGAGGCACCGCTTGCCGCAGGCATCGTGGATGCTTTCCGGGACGCCGGCCTGCGCATCTTCGGGCCGACCCGCGCGGCCGCCCAACTGGAGAGCTCGAAGGATTTCGCGAAGCGGTTCATGGCGCGCCACGAGATTCCGACGGCGGCTTTCGAAACCTTCTCGGATCCCGGCAAGGCGCACGCCTACGTGGAAGCCCAGGGCACCCCCATCGTCATCAAGGCCGACGGCCTGGCCGCCGGCAAGGGCGTCGTCGTCGCCATGACACCCGCCGAGGCGCATACGGCCATCGACATGATGCTCGTGGACAACCGGATGGGAGATGCCGGTGCCCGGGTGGTCATCGAGGAATTCCTCGACGGGGAGGAGGCCAGCTTCATCGTGATGGCCGACGGCCACAACGCGCTGCCGCTCGCCACCAGCCAGGATCACAAGCGCCTGCTCGACGGGGACGCCGGGCCCAATACCGGCGGCATGGGCGCCTATTCGCCGGCACCGGTAGTGACGCCCGACATCCACGCCCAGGTCATGCGCAAGGTGATCATGCCGACCATCCACGGCATGGCGCGGGATGGCATCACCTTCACCGGCTTCCTTTATGCGGGCCTGATGATCAAGCCCGACGGCTCGGTGAAGGTGCTCGAGTTCAACTGCCGCATGGGCGACCCGGAAACCCAGCCGATCATGATGCGCCTGAAGAGCGACCTGCGCGAGATCGTGGATGCCGCCATCGACGGCCGCCTCGACAAGGTGGAGGCCGAATGGGACCGGCGCGTCGCCCTCGGCGTCGTCATGGCCGCCGGCGGCTATCCGGAGAGTCCGCGTCGCGGCGACGTGATCCACGGTCTCGACCGGGACCCCGAGGACGGACACGTGTTCCATGCCGGTACGGCGGACGCTGACGGCCAGGTGGTGACGGCCGGAGGGCGGGTGCTCTGCGTCACGGCCCTCGGGGACACGGTGCGCCTGGCTCAGAAGCGGGCCTACGAACTCCTCGAGCCGATCCGTTTCGACGGCATGCAGCACCGCAGCGACATCGGCCACCGGGCCATCCGGCGTTAAGACACCATCCACCACGCCCGGATCGGCCGGGCGTGGTTGCACCTGCCCGCCGGTTCGCGGCACCATGGCGGCACGCGTCGCCCCAGCAGCCGGCCCCGGATGGGCCGGCCTTCACACCCGGACGGAAGAGAAACCATGGACTCCCAGGCAATCAAGCGTTACTTGACCGAGTTGCAGGACCGCATCGTCACGGCCCTGGAGAGCCTGGATGGCGAGCCCTTCCGGACGGACGCCTGGCAACGTCCCGAGGGCGGTGGCGGCGTTTCGCGCCTGATCGAGGAAGGGCGATTCTTCGAACGGGGCGGCGTCAATTTCTCCCATGTCATGGGCTCCGCCATGCCCGCCTCCGCGACCGCCCACCGGCCGGAACTGGCCGGCCGGCGATGGGAGGCGATGGGTGTCTCCCTGGTGCTGCACCCGCGCAATCCGTGGTGTCCGACTTCCCACATGAACGTCCGCTTCTTCGCCGCCGAGAAGGAAGGCGCCGAACCCGTCTGGTGGTTCGGCGGAGGCATGGACCTCACCCCTTATTACGGTTTCGAGGAGGACGCGGTGCATTTCCACCGGACGTGCCGCGACGCACTTTCCCCTTTCGGCGAGGGAGTCCATCCGCGGTACAAGAAGTGGTGCGACGACTATTTCTACCTGAAGCACCGCAAGGAAGCCCGGGGCGTCGGCGGCATCTTCTTCGACGACCTGAACGAAGGCGGCTTCGACCGCTGCTTTGCCCTGACGCGCGGCGTCGGCGACCACTTTCTCGATGCCTACCTGCCCATCCTGGCACGTCGCCGCGATCTGGCCTACGGCGAACGGGAGCGGGATTTCCAGGCCTACCGGCGCGGCCGCTACGTGGAATTCAACCTGGTCTGGGACCGGGGAACGCTGTTCGGCCTGCAATCCGGCGGACGCACCGAATCCATCCTGATGTCATTGCCGCCGGTCGTGAGATGGCGCTATGACTGGAATCCGGAGCCGGGCACGCCGGAAGCGAGGCTGTACGAGGATTTCCTGCCGCCCAGGGATTGGGTCTGACAGGCCGCCCCGCCTCAGGCGGACTCCGCGGCCGCGCGGAAATGCCGGGAGGCGTCGGTGCCCTTTTCCAGCCGGTCGAGCAGGCGCGCCAGTTCCAGGTGCGCTTCCCGCGATGGCGCCACGGCAAGGGAAGCCTCCAGGTAGCTCTGCGCCTTGCCCCACAGTTGCCGGCGCTGGCATAGCCTGCCGAGCGCAAGAAGCAGGCGGGCATCGCGCGGATGGTCGGCCAGCCAGCGTTCGGCGCGGGCGATGCGGCCAAGGGCGTCCGATTCCTCGCATTCGGCATAGAGCGCGACCAGGGTCGAGTCCCAGTTGTCGTCGAGGGCCTCGCCGACCAGGTCGCCTGCCGCGCCGCATTCCCCGGCTTCGCCGAGGGCCTGGGCGGCCTCGAAGATCAGCCGGGCATCCCGTCGTTCCGGCGCGGGGACCTTCTGCCAATACTGGCGCAGGCCCGGACCATCCTGGCGCCGGGACTGCAGGTTCTCCCGGTGGGCACGCAGCTTCAACGGCGCGGCCTGGTCGGGGGTGAGCGCGCCGTGCTTCTCCAGCTGGCGGATGATGCGCAGGGCTTCGTCCCAGCGGCCGAGGCCCTGGCAGGCCCGCAACGTCAGGCGCAGGGCGGCGATATGCCGGCCGGCAGTGGCCGCCAGCTCGTCCAGGAACCGCAGGGCCTGTTCGAACTGGCGCGCCTCGAGAGCGAGTTCCGCCTCGCCCATCAGGCGTGCATGGTGGATCTCGGCGTCGGCGGCCTGCGCCCGTTCCCGCCACTCCTGCTCGCGCGCGGCATCGCGCAATGCGTGGGCCGAGCGCAGGCCCAGGATGGCCGCCAGGCCCTTCCCGTGGCCGGACTGGAAGGCGAGGGCCGCGCTCTTCAGCGCGTGGCCGTAGCGTCCCTCGAAATACATCCGGGCGCCCTCCTGGAGTGCGTGCTCGGCCCTGTCCCGCTGCCGCCGGGCACGGAATTCCCGTACGGCCTTGGGAAGGCGCAGGGTGTGAATCACCAGGCGCAGGATGAGGTACAGCAATATGAATCCGACGAGCAGCGCGACGAGCAGGAGGTTCAGGGAGATCTCCATGCGCCAGGGCGGCAGCACGACCAGGACGTAGCCTTCGTTGTAACGGGCGGCGAGGGACAGCCCGACCGCCAGGGCGGCCAGGGTGAGAAACCAGAGCAGGGTGCGCATCAGCGGCCCGATCCCGCGGCCTTGGGTGCCTGCGGTTCCCGGTCGCGGGTCAGCTTGAAATTGCGCAGGGCGGCCAGCGTCTCGCCGAGGCTCGGCGGTTCCAGGGCCACATCCACGGCCGCCAACGCCTTCAGCGTGGCCTGGGCCGCCTGGACGGGCTTGGCGCGGGTGTCGAAATAGCGGTCGAGCCAGTCGCGGGCCTGCCGGATGTCCTCGCGGTAACCGCGACCGTCGCGGGTGAGCAGCGACAACCGGGCATTGAGCAGGCGCAGCCTCATGTTCTCCCGCAGGAAGAAGCTCTGGCTGGGCGACAGCAGCGCCGGGTCGCGATGGTTGGCCTCGTCGATGCGCTCGATGCGGACGAGTTGCCGCATCTCCTGCCAGAAATCCTCGGCCAGCCCGCGCCAGTAACCCGCCTCGGTGGGCTTCGCGGGACGCGCCGCGGGTTCGGCCCGGGGCCGTTGCTCGAAGGCCAGCGGCATCGTCTCCACGGCGGCCACGACACCCTCGAGCTTGAGGGCGATTCCCGGGACGTCGGCGTTGGGCAGCGCCTTCAGGCGCTCCACGTCCCGGTTGATCAGCTTGCGCAAGGCCAGCAATTGCGGTTGCCCCGCCCTGGCCAGCCGCGCATCGGCGCCGCCAAGGGCAATCAACGCAGCCTCCACGTTGCCCGCCAGCTGCAACTGCTGGGCGGCGATCGAGACGGACTGCTCCACCTCGGCCAGCAGGCGCTCGTCGCGGCTGCGGGAAAGCTCCTGGTACATGGACTCGAGTGCCAGCTGCTGCCCCTGGGCTTCCGCCAGGCGAGCTTCCAGGGCACCGACTTTGGCCTGCAGGGCGAGCACCGCCTCCTGATTCTGGCGCGCCAGCGTGCGGCCCTCGGCGGCCGTCGCGCCGCTTTCGGCCAGCCTGCGTGACAATTCCGTCTCCATGGCGGCGATGCGGCTCCGGGTTTCCCACCATTGCCAGGCCACCAGGGCCAGGACCACGGCGGCGGCCAGGGCAGCCGGCTGGCGCCAGACCGAATTGCGCGCCGAACCTCCCTCGGCGCGGCCCGGTTCCGCACCCGTCCCTTGGGCCGGCGGCGTGAATACCGGCGGCATCTCGGACCGGGATTCGCCCTCAGCGGACATGGAGATTCTCCGTAAAACGATCCAGCAGCCCGGCCACGAGCCCGTCGTCCCCGGGCCCCGTGGTCACGATTTCGCGACAGCCGAGTTCCCGGGCCTGCTGCGCGATGCGGCCATGGGGAACGAAGAGCGGCGTCTTGCGCAGCCAGGTCTGGCCGAGCTTGCCCACCATGTCGAAGAAATTGCGCAACCCCTCGCTGCTGGTGACGGTGACCGCATCGACGCGGCCTTCGGTCCAAAGGCGGAGCAGGGGCGCCGGGTCCAGGTCCGGCCGTCCGCGGCGATAGCAGGTCAGGTATTCGATTTCCGCACCCCTGGCCTTCAGGGTGTCGCCGAGCAGTTCCCGTCCCCCGTCGCCGCGAAAGATCAGCACCCGCCAGCCGCGCACGTGTTGCAACGCCGGCAGCTCGAGCAAGCCCTCGGAATCGAAGCGCCCGGTCGGGGCTATGACGTCGCTGATGCCGTGGGCGGCCAGGGCCCGTTCGCTGCTTTTTCCGATGGCGGCCACGCGCAGTCTGGCCGGCCACGGGCGCCGCGGCAGGATGACCGCCAGGGCGCGCTCGATCGCATTGGGGCTGACGAAGACCGCGAGGTCGTAGGTGTCCAGGCGGATGGCCGCATCGAGGATGGGCGACGGGTCCGGCAGATCGGAAATCGCCAGGACGGGGAACTGCACCGGATGCGCACCGAGCGCGGCCAAGGCCTCCGCCAGATGCGCCGCCTGGCCCGCCGGGCGCGTGACGATGACATGGCGCCCGGCCAACGGCCGGCCGGCCGCACCGGAAGGGCCGTCGGCCAGCTCGTCCATCAGGCTTCCAGGGAGGCGAGAATCTCGTCGGCGCCGTCGCGGCGCAGGGCGTCGGCGAGGGCCAGTCCCAAGGTCTCCGGGGCCGCCGCGTCCCCCTCGAGTTCCGCCCGCGCCACGCGGCTGCCATCCGGCCGCGCGACGAACCCGCGCAACCGGAGCCGCTCCCCGCGCTGCTCGGCGTAGGCGCCGAGGGGAACCTCGCAGCTCCCGGCCAGCGCCCGGGACACGGCCCGCTCCGCCCGCACGCAGGCGGCGGTGGCCGGATCGTTCAGGGGCGCCATCCACGCCGCCACTTCGGGACGCGAGGCGAGGGCCTCGATGCCCAGGGCGCCCTGGCCTGCGGCCGGCAAGGATTCCTCCGGCGGCAGAAGGGCGCGTATGCGCGTCCCCAGACCCAGGCGGGTCAGCCCGGCGGCAGCCAGGATGATGGCGTCGTACTCGCCGGCATCCAGCTTGCGCAGCCGGGTGTCCAGGTTTCCGCGCAGCGAGGTGACGGAAAGATACGGGTGGCGAGCATGCAATTGGGATTCCCGGCGCAGGCTCGAGGTGCCGACCACGGCGCCCGGCGGCATATCGGCGAGGCTGCCGTAACGGTTCGACACGAAGGCGTCCACCGGAACCTCCCGCGGGCCGATGGCGACGAGGGCGAACTCATCGCCCATGACCATGGGCACGTCCTTCATCGAATGCACCGCGATGTCCGCGCTGCCGTCGAGGAGCGCGGTTTCCAGTTCCTTGACGAAGAGGCCCTTGCCGCCCACCTTGGCCAGCGGGCGGTCGAGAATCTGGTCGCCGCGGGTGGTCATGCCGAGGAGTTCGACCTGGCACGACGGGTATAATTGGCGCAAAAGATCGCGCACGTGCTCGGCCTGCCAGAGGGCCAGCCTTGATTCGCGCGTCGCAATGACAATGCGCTGAGGAGTGGAGGTGCGCTCGGGAGCCGTGCTCACGGGTCGTGCTTTCGTAACCGGAATCAAGGAGTCAGGATGCCGCGATTTCTCGCGTGGCCGGGCCGCCCGACGCGGCTGGCGGCGATTCTAGCATGGGCGGCATGCCTGCCCGCCGCGTCCGCCGTGGCGTCGGGCCTTCCGGCCCTGCGCCACCTGCCCGCGGAAGCGCGGGCCGCGGCCGACGCGGGACAACCCCTGGTGGTCATGTTTTCGCGCCGCGAATGCTCGTGGTGCGACCAGGTGCGGCGGCTGCATCTGGAGCCCCTGGCGCGCGCCGACGGCGGCGCCGTGCCGGTGCGGCAGGTCGACATCGACCGGGCCACCCCCCTGATCGATCCGCGCGGCAGGACGACCACCCATAGAACTTACGCCAAGGCAGTCGGCGTCCGCCTGGTCCCGACGGTGTTCTTCCTGGACCCCGACGGCCGGCCGGTGGCCGAACCCATCGTCGGGGCGGTCGGATCCGATTTCTACGGCGCCTACCTGGAGCGCGGCGTGGAACAGGGGCGCCGTCGCATCGCGGAGAACAGAAAGTGACAATGGCAACGGACAAGGACGCGCCCCTGCGGGACGACATCCGCCTGCTCGGCCGCATGCTCGGGGACACCGTCCGGGAGCAGGAAGGTGACGAGGTATTCGATCTGGTGGAGCAGATCCGGCAGTTGTCGATCCGCTTCCACCGGGACGACGACCACGCGGCACGGCAGGCACTGGCGAAACTGCTGGGCAGCCTGTCGCGGGACCGGACGAACCAGGTGGTCCGCGCCTTCAGCTATTTCTCGCACCTGGCGAACATCGCCGAGGACCAGCATCACATCCGTCGTTCGCGGGCGCACGCCATCGCCGGATCGCCGCCCAAGGAAGGAACCCTCGCCCGCGCCATCGAGCGATGCCTGGCGTCCGGCTTCGACGGGGAGGCGCTGGCGGATTTCTTCTCGACCGCGGGCATCCACCCCGTTCTGACCGCCCACCCGACCGAGGTGCAGCGCAAGAGCATCCTGGACAACCGGCGGAAGATTTCGGATCTGCTCGACGAACGGGATCGGGTCATCTGGACGCCGGAGGAGCGGGCGGACCACGACGAGGCCATGCGGCGGGCGGTGCTGACGCTGTGGCAGACGCGGACGCTGCGCCGGGCGCGGCTTTCGGTGATGGACGAGGTGAATAACGCCCTGGCCTTCTACGACAGCACCTTCCTGCGCGAACTGCCCCGCCTGCACAATGCGCTGGAGGATCGCATCAGCGCATTGCCCGGAAACGGAACCCGGCGGATTCCCGCCTTCCTGCGCCCGGGATCCTGGATCGGGGGCGACCGCGACGGCAATCCCTACGTGACGGCACCCGTGCTGGAAGCCGCCATGCGCGCCCAGAGCCGGCGGGCCATGGCCTTCTACCTGGACCAGTTGCACCAGCTGGGGGCGGGCCTGTCCTCCACATCGCTGCTCGTGCAGGTCTCCCTGGAACTGCAGGCGTTGGTGGCGCGCTCCCCCGATACGAGCCCGCATCGGGACGACGAGCCCTACCGCCGCGCCATCGCCGGCCTCTATGCGCGCCTCGCGGCCACGGCCCGGGAACTGGATGGGCTGGAGGCCTCCATACATGCGGTGGGGGAAGCGCCGCCCTATGCGTCCGCCGGCGAGTTCGCCGCCGACCTGGACGTGTTGCACCGTTCCCTGTGCGACAACAACTCGGGCCTGCTGGCCAGGGGGCGGCTGCGCCGGCTGCGCCGGGCCGTGGAGATATTCGGATTCCACCTGGCTTCCATGGACCTGCGCCAGAACTCCGAGGTCCATGCGCGCACGGTGGCGGAACTTCTGGCGGTGAATCGTCCCGGCACGGACTACCTGGCCCTGGACGAGGACCGCCGCATCGCGTTGCTCCTGGAGGAACTGGAATCGCCGCGGCCGCTGGCTTCCGGCTTCGTCCGCTATTCGGACGAAACCGAAGGCGAACTGGCGATCTTCCGCGCCGCCCGCCGCATTCACGACCGCTACGGCAGGAGCGCCATCGAGAACGTCGTCATTTCCAAGGCGGACGGCGTATCGGACGTCCTGGAGGTGGCCGTGCTCCTGAAGGAAGTCGGGCTGCTGCGCCCCCACGAGGGCGCCCTGGACGTGAACATCGTCCCGCTTTTCGAAACCATCGACGACCTGGCGCGCAGCGGGCCGCTGATGGACCGCCTTCTCGGGCTACCTATCTACAACCGCCTGCTGGGCAGCCGCGGGGGCCTGCAGGAAGTGATGCTCGGTTACTCGGACAGCAACAAGGATGGCGGTTTCCTGGCCTCGGGCTGGGGGCTTTACCGGGCGGAGACCGCGCTGACCGGGGTGTCGGGGCGGCACGGCATCCTGCTCCGGCTCTTCCACGGGCGCGGCGGATCGGTCGGCCGGGGCGGGGGTCCCAGCTACCAGGCCATCCTGGCCCAACCCGCCGGAGCGGTGCAGGGACGCATCCGGATCACCGAGCAGGGCGAGGTCATCGCCTCCAAATACGCCAATCCCGGACTGGGCCGGCACAACCTGGAAATTCTGGCGGCCGCGACGCTCGAGGCCACGTTGCTGCCGCACGAGCACGACGACCCGCGGCCGGAGTACCTCGCGGCCATGGAAGAACTGGCCGCGGACGCCTTCCGGTCCTACCGCTCGCTCGTTTATGAAACGCCGGGGTTCGAGCGCTATTTCTGGGAATCGACGGTGATTTCCGAGATCGCATCGCTCAACATCGGCAGCCGGCCCGCCTCGCGGGGCAAGACCACGGCCATCGAGGACCTGCGCGCGATTCCCTGGGTGTTCTCCTGGGCCCAGTGCCGGCTCATGCTGCCGGGATGGTACGGGTTCGGCTCGGCGGTGTCCGCCTGCCGCGAGCGGCACGGCGCCGAGGGGATCGCGCGCCTGGCGGAGATGAACCGGGAATGGGGCTTCTTCCGCACCCTGCTGTCGAACATGGACATGGTGCTGGCGAAAAGCGACATCGCCATCGCCGAACGCTACTCGGAACTCGTGACCGACACCAAGCTGCGCCAGACCGTCTTTCAAAGGATCAAGGCGGAATGGCTCCGGACCGTCGAGGCCCTGCTGGAAATAACCGGGCAGGAGGAGTTGCTGCAGGGCAATCCCCTGCTCAAGCGCTCGATCCGCAACCGCTTTCCCTACCTGGATCCGCTCAACCACCTGCAGGTCGAGCTGCTGCACCGGCACCGGGCCGGCGAGACCGACGAACGCACCCGCCGGAGCATCCACCTGACCATCAACGGGATCGCGGCCGGCCTGCGCAACAGCGGATGAAAAAAGCCGGGCACAGGGCCCGGCTTTCGCGGCCAGCTGCGCAGGTCAGCGCATGGACCGGCGGCGCTTGACGGCCGCACCCATGATGCCCAGCCCAGCCAGGAACAAGGCGTAAGCCTCCGGTTCCGGGACGGCGGGAAGGAGCACGTTGTCCAGGTCGCCGTTGTCGGTCCCGGTGATGAACTCGCCGCGAATGCGCAGCGCAGTGGTTGCCCCGAGGGCGGCCTGGATCTGCGCCTTGGTGGCCAGCGCTCCGCCCAGGGTGGACACCCGCCACCCGGCGGCCTCGGACAGCTCCACCGCATAAGGGGTCCAGCCCGTGTCGGCGGGAACCGCCGCGAAATCGAATACCAGCGTGACGCCGCCTCCCGCGAGGATGACGTCCGCATCGTCGAACAGGGGGCCGCTGCCCCGCATCCGCAGGTCGAAGCTGAGCGTCTGTCCGTAGGAACCCGAGTTGTCGCCGAGGAACTTCGAAGGTGCCTGCCAGTACCAGACGCCGCCGATGGTCAGATCGGTTCCGTGGATGTATCCGCCCGGATTCCCGCCGGAGGCGACGTGGCTCGGATCCGACGTGGTCGAATCCCCAAAGAGCTTCCACCCCTCCGTATCCGTATCGAAGGTGCTCGTGGCGCCGGCATGGGCGGAACCCAGCGATGCCGAGCACGCGACCCCGAGGAGGAGCCGGAATGCACGGCTTGGAGGCTTGTTCCTCCCCATGAGAATTTCTCCCTGTGCAAAGTGTTGATGAGCGGACGGACGGATCCATTTCACGTCAACGTGCATCCAGCCGGGGGGCAATAGTCCATTCGGGCTAATGGCGCGGCCAGAGCGGCCGACCGGTGCCACCGCGGATCAGCCATCGCCCGCGGGCGCAGACGCGCGCCGCCTCAATCGCGCAGGATCGCCTTGACCTGGGGCCACTGGCGACGGCTCACCGGGAGGCGTTCCGCCAGGCCTCGCAGCAGCACTTCCCAGTGGATCTCGCCGTCCTCTCCGGTGCTGCGCTCGCATCCGGCGAGGGCATCCCGGGCCACGAGGCAATTGCGGTGAACGCGCAGGAAGCGCTCGCCGAATTCTTCCTCCAGATGAGTCAGCGACTCCTCGAGCAGGTATTCCCGCTCCGTGGTGCGCGCGGTGACGTATTTCAGCTCGGCCTTGAGGTAGAGGATATCCTGCACGGGAACCAGCAGGATGCGGCCCCGCTCCACCGAGTGCAGGAACTGGCGGCCGCCGGGAGCCAGGCGGCGCAGTTCCTCGGTCGAGGGCGAACCCCGCTTGGCCTTGGTGAGGGCGTCCGCGAGGCGCGCCGCACGCACCGGTTTCATCAGGTAATCCGTGGCCGCCAGTTCGAACGCCTTCACGGCGTACTGGTCGTAGGCGGTGACGAAGATCACCGCCGGCGGATCCGGTCGGCGCGCCAGGTGCCGCGCGAGTTCTATGCCGTCCATGCGCGGCATCCGGATATCCGTGACGACCACGTCGGCGTCCATCCGGCCGAGCACCTCCAAGGCCTCGGCGCCGTCCCCCGCCTCGCCGACCACGAGGTTGGGCAGGGTGGGACCGATGTCGGCAAGCAGGTCGCGCAGCCGTGCGCGCGCCGGCGCTTCATCGTCCACGACCAGGACACGCAGGGGCAGACGGTGGGTAGTCATGGGGCCTTCTCCTTGCGATAGGGCAGTTCGATGCGAACGACATAGTCGCCGCCTTCGGCGCCGGTGCTCATCGTCGCCTCCAGGTCGAAGAACAGCAACAGCCGTTCGCGAATGTTGGCCAGCGCCATGCGATTTCCGTGGTGTCCGGCATGGGCCTCGGAGAACGGATTCGACAGTTCGAACCGGATTCTGTCGCCGATCCGCGCCAGGGCGATGCGGATCTCGCCGGTCTCTCCCAGGGGCTCGATGCCGTGGTAGACGGCGTTCTCCAGAAGCGGTTGCAGCATCAGCGGCGGCACGAGGGCGTCGGGAGGGCAGGTCTCCACCTCCCAACGAACCTTGAGCCGGTTACCGAGGCGGAGGCGTTCCAGGTCGACGTATTGTCGGGCGAGGCCGATTTCCTCGGACAGCGGCACCAGTTCCCGGTTGTCGCGCATCAGGGCGCGGAACAGGTCCGACAATTCTTCCAGTGCCGATTCGGCACGGCGGGGGTCCGACCGGATGACGCCGAGCACCGCATTCAGGCTGTTGAAAAGGAAATGCGGCCGGATCCGGGCGGTCAAAGCCATCAACCGGGCTTCGGTGACGGCGGGGGACCTCGCCTGGGCCTGGAGACGGAAGTATGCAAGGAGGACTCCGGCCGCGACGAGCGACCAGAAGGCTGCCTCGGGGCCGCTTTGGCTCCCGCCGGCGGCGAGGGACAGGAATCCCGACATACGGGCGCCCATGACCGCGGCGACGGCCGCCACGGCGAGCACAAGCGCCGTGCCGGTCCAGTATCCGCAGCGGCCCAGCAGCGGTCGCAGCAGGCACAGCAGGAAAAGGGCCGCCATCGTGGCCGGTTCGACGGCGGCCGCCAGCTCGATCAGCTCCGTCGCCAGATCCGGGATCTGCCGGTTGCGTGCCACTGCGGCAAGGACGGCGAGCAGGTTTACGCCCAGGAGGACCCGCAGCACGACCCCCAGATTGCAGAAGTCCGGCAACCGGGGGCGGGGGTTGTTTTCCCGTATACTTTCCGTTTTGTTCATGGCGGGCCGCATATTCCGCGCGGCTTGCGGTTCAACGGCAAATTCATTATGACAGAACCGAAGGCGGACACCGCCGGGCAGGAAGGCAAGGTCTGGTCGGGCCGTTTCGCGGAACCGGTGTCGGACCTGGTCAAGCGTTATACGGCTTCGGTGCTCTTCGATCGCCGCATGGCGTTGCAGGATATCCGCGGCTCGCTGGCCCACGCCAGGATGCTGGCGCGCCAGGGCATCATCGACGCTGGCGATCTGGCCGCCATCGAGCGTGGCATGGCCGCCATCGGGACCGAGATCGAGGCGGGAATCTTCGCCTGGAGCCTGGACGACGAAGATGTCCACCTGAACATCGAGAAACGGCTCACCGCCCTGGTCGGCGACGCGGGAAAGCGCCTGCATACGGGCCGGTCGCGCAACGACCAGGTCGCCACCGACATTCGACTGTGGCTGCGCGACGCCATCGACACCATCGACGTGCTCCTGCGCGACCTGATTGCGGGGCTGGTCGATCTGGCCGAAGTCCAGGCGGAAACGCCGCTTCCGGGCTTCACCCACCTGCAGGTCGCCCAGCCGGTGACCTTCGGTCACCACCTGCTCGCCTACGCTGAAATGCTCGCCCGCGACCGGGAACGCTTCGCGGACTGCCGCCGGCGGACCAACCGCCTCCCGCTCGGGGCCGCAGCGCTGGCCGGAACGAGTTACCCGATCGATCGCGAGTTCGTGGCCCGGGAGCTGGGTTTCGAAGGGGTCTGCGAGAACTCGCTCGATGCCGTGTCGGACCGCGATTTCGCCATCGAGTTCACCGCCGCAGCTTCCCTGGCCATGATGCACATCTCGCGCTTCTCCGAGGAACTGATCCTGTGGATGAGCCCGCGGGTCGGTTTCATCGACCTCGCGGACCGCTTCTGTACCGGGTCCAGCATCATGCCGCAGAAGAAGAACCCGGACGTGCCGGAACTGGCGCGTGGCAAGACCGGTCGTGTCTATGGCCACCTGATGGGCCTGCTGACCCTGATGAAGGGCCAGCCCCTGGCGTACAACAAGGACAACCAGGAGGACAAGGAGCCTCTGTTCGATACCGCCGACACGCTGGTCGACACCCTGCGCATATTTGCCGACCTGGTGCCGGGCATCCGGGTGAAGCCGGAGGCCATGCGCGCCGCCCTCGGGCAGGGCTACGCGACGGCCACCGATCTGGCGGACTATCTCGTCAAGAAGGGCCTGCCGTTCCGGGACGCCCACGAGGCCGTGGCCCGGGCGGTGCGCGCCGCGGAGGAACGGGGATGCGACCTGGCCGATCTGGGTCTCGAGGCCCTGCGTGCCTTCTCGCCGCTGGTCGGCGACGACGTCTTCGCGGTGCTGACCGTCGAGGGTTCCCTGGCAGCCCGCGACCACGTGGGCGGCACGGCGCCCGCCCAGGTGCGCGCGGCCGTCGCCCGCAAGCGGACCGTCCTCTGATCGTGGACCAGCTCGGCAAGTACCGCATCATCAAGACCCTCGGCAAGGGGGCGACGGCCACCGTCTACCTGGCCCATGACTCCTTCTCGGACCGGGACGTGGCGATCAAGGCCGTGGATCCCGGGGCCTTCGCGGACGGCGAGAGCGGCAAGCTCTCGCGCAAGCTGTTCATCACCGAGGCGTCCCTGGCCGGCAAGCTGAACCATCCCCACATCGTCCAGATCTATGACGCCGTCGTGGGCGACGAGAAGAAGGGGGAACCCAGCTACATCGTGATGGAATACGTGCCGGGCGGAACCCTGGAACCCTATGCCGTGCCTGGCCGCCTGCTGCCCGTCTCGGACGTTGTCGAGATGATCTTCAAGTGCACCCGGGCGCTGGATTTCGCGCACCGGCTCGGCGTGATCCACCGGGACCTGAAGCCGGCCAACATCCTGCGCGGCAGCGAGAACGACGAGGGCACCGACGTCAAGATCTCGGATTTCGGCGCCGCCCTGACGGTTTCGTCCGACCAGACGCAGGTCGCCGGCATCGGTTCCCCGGCCTACATGTCGCCGCAACAGGTGAAGGAGCACCCGCTGAACCACCAGTCCGACATCTTCTCGCTGGGCGTGGTGTTCTACCAGTTGCTGACCGGCACCCTGCCGTTCCAGGGGAGCAACAACTTCAGCATCATCTACCAGATCGTCAATACCGACCCGCTGCCGCCGTCCAGCCTGCGCCAGGACGTGCCGGCCAGCGTCGATGCCATCGTGGCCAAGGCGCTGAGGAAGTCGCTGGACGACCGGTATGCCACCTGGAATGAGTTCTCCTTCGACCTGGCGGAGGCATTCCGGAACGAGCACCTGGCCGAGATGCGCGCCAGCCGCATTTCCGACAGCGAGAAATTCAACCTCCTGCGCGGACTGTCCTTCTTCCGCGACTTCTCGGACGTGGAGTTGTGGGAGATCCTCCGCTTCTCCGAATGGAAGCGGGTGAGTCCCGGGGATGTGCTCATGCGCGAAGGCGATCCCGGCGACACCTTCTCGGTCCTGGCGACCGGCGAGGTCCGCGTCACCAAGCAGAGCAAACTGCTCAACGTCCTGTCCGCCGGAGAATGTTTCGGCGAGATGGCCTACCTGACGCCGGACCAGGGCACGCGGGGCGCCGACGTCATCGCGATGGGAGCAGGCACGCTGATCACCATAGGCACCGAAGCCCTGCACCGGGCCTCCCAGTCCACGCGCCACAGCTTCGACCGGGCGTTCCTGCGCATCCTCGTGGAACGCCTCAACCTGGCCAACACCCGGCTCACCTCCGCTGCCCTATGAGCAACGGCGAGCGGATCGGCAAATACCTGGTCCGGGGCGTCCTCGGCGAAGGGGCCACGTCGCGGGTCTTTCTCGGTTACGACCCCTTCGCCCAGCGCGAGGTGGCCATCAAGCTGATCTTCCCCGAGGTCCTCAAGGACCGGGAACGGGGCCGGCTCTACCGCCACCTGCTGATGAACGAGGCGTCGCTGGCCGGCAAGCTGGTGCATCCGCACATCGTGCAGATCTACGACGCGGTCGTGGATGACAACATCAGCTACGTGGTGATGGAGTACGTGCCGGGGGGAACCCTCGAACAGTTCTGCTCTCCGGACCGGCTCCTGCCGGTGGACCGGGTCGTCGAAATCATCTTCAAATGCACCCGGGCGCTCGACTATGCCTATCGCCTGGGGATCACCCACCGGGACATCAAGCCGGCCAATATCCTGCTGGCGTCGGGCGACGCTTCCGGGGGCGATGCCGCGGGGGACATCAAGATCTCGGACTTCGGCGCCGCGATCCTCAACACCGGAGACCAGACCCAGACGCAGGTTTCCGGCGTCGGATCGCCGGCCTACATGTCGCCCCAGCAGGTCCGCGAGATGCCCCTCACCCACCAGACGGACATCTATTCCCTGGGCGTCGTCATGTACCAGTTGCTGGCCGGCCGGCTGCCCTTCCAGGCCAGCAACAATTTCAGCATGGTGTACCAGATCACCAACACGGATGCGGCGCCGCCGTCGGCGTTCCGCGCCGGCATCCCCGTCAGTCTGGATTCCGTCGTCGCCCGGGCGATGCAGAAGGATCTCGACGCCCGTTATGCGACCTGGGACGCCTTCGCCCACGACCTGGCGCAGGCCTTCCGCAACCGCCAGCTATCGGCACGCCGGAACGAATTCGCCGACAGCGAGAAGTTCGAGACCCTGCGTGGCCTCCCGTTCTTCTACTACTTCTCCGACGTCGAGATCTGGGAGATCGTGCGCTTCTCCGACTGGGACGAGGTGAGCCCCGACACCATCATCATGAAGGATGGCGAGTCCGGCGATTTCTTCTGCTTCATCGTCGACGGCGAGTTGCGGGTGATGAAGCGCGGCCGCCTGCTCAGCGTGCTGACGGCGGGCGAGTGCTTCGGCGAGATGGCGGTGATCAGCCGAACCCACCACACAAGGGGCGCCGACGTGGTCGCCCAGACCAACGCCCGCGTGGTGACCATTCCTGGGCAGGCGTTGCGCAACGCCTCCGAGGCATGTCAGATGCATTTCTACCAGGCCTTCCTGGAAGTGCTTTCGGCGCGGCTGGCCCAGGCGAACTCGCGACTCGCCTCGACCTGAGGCCGCCGGCATGGACGACCTGGATTCCGCCGTCCTTGACGCGATCGGGGAGTCCCGTGGCGTGCGGCCAGGATACGAGGGGGCCTCTTCGGTGGGCGGGGGATGCATCCACCGGGCAACGCGCCTGCGAGCCGGCGGCGCCTCGTATTTCGTGAAGACGAATTCCGTGTCGGCGTCGGCGATGTTTGCCGCCGAGGCCGGTGGGCTGGCGGCCCTCGCGGTGCTGCCTGATCTGGCAGTCCCGGCCGTCGTTGCGCGGGGTTCGGCCGGCGGTCATGCCTTCCTGGTCCTGGAGTGGATGGATCTGGAACCGCTGGACCGGACCTCGGGCTCCCGGCTGGGCGAGTCACTGGCCGCCCTGCACCGCCTGCCTTGCGGCGAGGAGTACGGCTGGTCCGAGGACAATTTCATCGGTGCCACGCCGCAGCGCAACGAGCCCCGCCGCGCCTGGGCCCGCTTCTTCGCGGACCTGCGGCTCAAGCCGCAACTGGGCATGGCCCGGGGGAAAGGCATGGACCCGAGGCTCGTCGAGCGCGGACTGGAACTCGCCGAGAAGACGCCGGCATTCTTCGTGGCGTATGCGCCCGCCCCCAGCCTGCTGCATGGAGACCTCTGGTCGGGCAATGCGGCGCGTCTCGCGGACGGCCGGCCGGCGATCTTCGACCCCGCGGTGTATCGCGGCGACCGGGAGGCGGACCTGGCGATGGCGGAACTGTTCGGCGGCTTTCCGGAATCCTTCTACGCCGCCTACCGGGCGGCCTGGCCGCTGGACGCGGGCTACGAGACGCGCAAGAACCTCTACAACCTCTACCACGTGCTCAACCACTACAACCTTTTCGGCGCCGGTTACCTGGGGCAGGTGCGCCGCATGGTCGAGAAGCTGCTGGCCGAACTGCGCGGCTGACGCCGCGCCGGGGGGAGGGTCAGGCCGTCTTTGCCAGCGGGCCGAGCAGTTCCTGCAACTCGCCAGCCTGATACATCTCCATCATGATGTCGGAGCCGCCGACGAAATCCCCGTTCACATAGAGCTGCGGGATGGTGGGCCAGTTCGCGTAATCCTTGATGCCCTGCCGGACCTCCGGGTCGGCAAGGACATTGACGGACGCAAAGTCCCGGATACCGCAGGCTTTCAGAATCTCCACCGCGCGCGCGGAAAAGCCGCATTGCGGAAACTGGGGCGTGCCCTTCATGAACAGGACGACGGAATTGCCGGTGACGGTGGCGTGGATCTTTTCCTGGATCGACATGGCTGCGCTCGAAATAGTTGATGAAAATACTCGGGCATTTTAGATCGGGTCCATCGCCACGTCAACGAAAAACGGGGCCGCAGCCCCGTTTCCTTGCCTATAGCAGGGATTACCCCTGTCGACGCCGACGTGCGATGGCTCCCATCACGCCCAGGCCGGCCAACAGCATCGCGTAGGTCTCCGGTTCGGGAACCGCCGGCGCGAAAGCCCGGTAGTCGCTTAGGCCTCTGGGTAGACCGCTCAGCGAGAACGAGGTCTGGGGGGCGGTCCAGTGGAAGAGGAGTTCGCCACGACCGTAATGGACGGCCAGGTAGGAGAACGACGGATTACTGAACGTGTTGGTGCTGCCCGTCCCGTCGCCGCCACTCGTGTTGGCACAACCCACCGCCACGTTGTCGCAACCGCCGACGTAAGCCAGGGTTCCTGCCGTGAGGCCGTATTGGGTCTCGACGGCCGATTGCACGTTGGCCGGGGATTGTCCGCCCGGGATGTTGCCGTCGTACCACCATACATCGGCCGGCGAAATTGCGAAGGTGACCGAGTGGCCCTCGATCGAGATGGGGCTCGAGGCCGGAGAAGACAAGTGGGTCCACGTTCCGGCCATCGCGGGCGAGGCGAGGGCCGCGGCAGCGGCGACAGTTGCGAGATATCTGATTTTCATGACTGGATTCCAATCCAAGGGTTCTTGACGGGGCGGGTTTCGGCCGGCCTTCAGAAACTCTTCAAACCGGGCACTGCGACCACGGCCCATTTATACGGGGGACGGAAGTAGCGCAACAATAGTCCGATCGGACTAGGTGGCCCCGAAAAGCGTGACTTTGGTCACTGTGCCCGCCGTTATCCGCGGATGGCCGGCAAGGTCGCGCATACCGACGACGTCTTCGAAGCCCAGCGCCTCGAATATCTCGCGACAGGAATGGCCTTGATCGAAACCGTGCTCGCAGGCCAGCCAGGCCGACTCACCCATATGACATATCGCCTGGCGGGCGATGCGGCGGATTGCATCCAATCCGTCCGGGCCGGATTCCAGCGCGTGTCGCGGCTCGAAGGGCAGGTCACCCTGATGGAGGTGAGGGTCGCCCGCCGCGACGTACGGTGGATTGGCGACGACCAGGTCGAACCGCGCGTCGCCGACCGCGTCAAACCAGTCGCCGAGCCGGAACTCGACGCGGGCCCCCAACCGGTCGGCGTTCCGGCGCGCCACGGCCAAGGCCTCGGGCGCCAGGTCCACCGCCGTGACTTCCGCTTCCGGCAACGCGAGAGCCAGCGTGATGGCAATGCATCCGCTGCCGGTTCCGAGGTCCAGGATGCGCGGTGCGGTCCAACGGCCCGCCTTCTCGAGCGCCCAGTCCACGAGCAGTTCCGTTTCGGGCCGCGGGATCAGCACGGCGGGCGTGACGACGAAATCCCGCCCATGGAACTCCCGCCGGCCGACCAGGTAGGCCACCGGTTCCCCGGACGCCCGCCGCGCCGCCAGGGTGACGAAACGCGATGCGGCGTCCTCGGCCAGCGGGTCGTCCCGGTGTGCCTCGAGCCAGGCCCGGTCCCGGCCCAGGACGTGGGTCAGGAGGATGCGTGCCTCGGAAACCGGAATGCGTTGCCGTGCCTCGGCGAGGGCGGCGGCGGGGGTCGCGGGGAGGCTCACTGGCCTTCGGCCAATTGCGCGAGTTGCGCTGCCTGGTGTTCGGCAGCGAGGGCTGACACGATCTCATCCAGGTCTCCTTGCATGATCGTGTCGATCTTGTACAGGGTCAGGTTGATCCGGTGGTCGGTGACGCGGCCCTGCGGAAAATTGTAGGTTCGGATGCGCTCCGAGCGGTCGCCGCTCCCGACCAGGCTTTTCCGGGTGGAAGCGATCTGCTGCTGCCGTTCCCTGACCTGGGCATCCCGGATGCGTGCGGCGAGCACGCTCATGGCCTGGGCACGGTTGCGGTGCTGGGAACGGTCGTCCTGGCACT
>DAOLKI010000004.1:0-21931 GCA_035331665.1 Rhodocyclaceae bacterium | reverse complement strand
ACCCGCCCGTTTCATCGTGGCGTTCGACGAACAGTTCGATGGTTCCGAAAGGCTCCACGCGTCGTGGGGCCTTTCGGAACCATCGAACTGTTCGTCGAACGCCACGATGAAACGGGCGGGTCCGGGGCCAATTTCGTCATCGCCTGGGATTCGGAGACGCCGGTGAATCCGCCCATGGTGGAAGCGATCCACGCCTTCATCGACGGGGCCCGTTCGGCATTCTTCACGACCGTCGGCCAGCCCTTGAGAAGCGGAGATTGACCGATCGCGGGAAAAGCGGGATGGGAACACCGGGTCAGCCCGACGCGGGCTCCGCTCCCGTCGATTCACGTCCGATCCGGCCACCGTCCGAGCGGCCAGGCACCCCGATCATGAGCGAAGCATCCTGGCACTCCCTGGACGCCGGCGCCGTCGCCCGCCATCTGGCGTCGGATCCCGACCGGGGACTGGCGGATGGCGAAGCCGCCGTCCGCCTGGCTGCCTACGGCCCTAACCGGCCGCCATCGCCGCCGCCCAAACCCGCGTGGCGGCGCTTCGTCGACCAGATCGCGCAGCCCCTGGTGCTCGTGCTGGTCGCCTCGGGAATCGTTACGGCGGTCCTCGGCGAGTGGGTGGATACCTCGGTGATCTTCGGCGTCGTGTTGCTCAATGCCGTGATCGGCATGGTGCAGGAAGGCAAGGCGGAGGCGGCGCTGGCCGCCCTGGCGAAGGCAGTCGCGACGGACGCGACGGTGCTGCGCGACGGGGAACGCCGGCGACTGGATGCGGAGGGCATCGTCCCGGGAGATCTGGTGCTGCTCGCGGCCGGGGACAAGGTGCCGGCGGACCTGCGCTTGCTGCGCGGGCGTCAATTGAGGATCCAGGAGGCGGCATTGACCGGCGAATCGCTGCCGGTCGACAAGGATGCCGCCCCTCTCGCCGCGGACACGGTCCTGCCCGACCGGCGGAACATGGCCTACGCGGGAACGATCGTGGTGGCGGGACAGGGGGCCGGCTTCGCCGTGGCGACCGGCGGCACCACCGAGGCAGGACGCATCTCGCGGTTGATCGCGCAGGCCCCGGCGATCGCCACGCCCCTGACCCGGAAGATGGAGGTTTTCGCGCGCTGGCTCCTGTGGGTCATCCTCGCGATGGCGGCCGTCAGTTTCGCCGTCGGCGTCGGGCGCGGGGAGCCGGCTTTCGAGATGTTCATGGCGGCGGTCGCGCTGGCCGTCGGCGCCATTCCCGAGGGCCTGCCCGCGGCGATGACCATCACCCTGGCCATCGGCGTGGCGCGCATGGCGCGCAGGCGCGCCATCGTCCGCCAGTTGCCCGCGGTGGAGACCCTGGGCAGCACCACGGTGATCTGCTCGGACAAGACCGGAACGCTGACCGAGAATGCGATGACGGTCCGCGAATTGCGTGCCGGCACCATTGATTATCGGTTCTCGGGCGACGGTTACAACCCGGAGGGCGGCGTCCTGCGCGGCGACGATCCCGTCGAGCCCGACCGTACCCTGCGCGAGGCCCTGGTCGGCGCCGCCCTTTGCAACGACTCGGGACTGCAGCGGGAAGGACGCCATTGGACGATTGCCGGCGACCCGACGGAAGCCGCGCTGATCGTCGCCGCGCGCAAGGCCCATCTCGACGAAGCCACGCTGCGCGGCCTGTTCCCGCGCCTCGACGAGCTTCCCTTCGATGCCTCGCGCCAGAGCATGGCGACCCTGCACGACACGGAACGCGGCCCGATCGCCTACGTGAAAGGCGCGGTGGAGCGGGTCCTGCCGGCCTGCACGCGCATGCTCGCCGCCGACGGCCGGGAGATTCCGTTGACGCCCGTGGCGACTGGCGAGATGGCGGTGGCCGCCGGCATGGCCTCGCGAGGCCTGCGCGTACTCGCCATCGCCCGGTCGGCTCCCGGTCTGCCGGCTCACCTGGACGAATCGGCGATCAGCGGAAATCTCGTGCTGCTGGGCATGGTCGGCATGATCGATCCGCCCCGGGCCAGGGCGGTGGCCGCCGTGCGCACCTGCCGGACGGCCGGCATCGGCATAAAGATGATCACGGGCGACCATGCGGGCACCGCCCTGGCCATCGCCCGGCAGATGGGCATTGCCGATTCGGACGCAAGGGCATTGACGGGGCGCGAACTGGCCGCCCTGACGGATGCGGAACTGCCCTCGGTGGCGCGGGACACCGAGGTGTTCGCACGGGTGGAGCCGGAGCAGAAGTTGCGCCTCGTGAAGGCGCTGCAGGCCGACGGCCAGGTCGTGGCGATGACCGGAGACGGGGTCAACGATGCGCCCGCCCTGAAGCAGGCGGACATCGGCATCGCCATGGGCATGGGCGGTACGGAAGTGGCCAAGGAGGCGGCCAACCTGGTCCTCACCGACGACAATTTCGCCACCATCGAGGCGGCCGTGGAGGAAGGTCGGGCGATCTACGACAACCTGGTGAAGTTCGTCACCTGGACGCTTCCGACCAATTTCGGCGAGGGCCTGGTGATTCTCGCCGCGGTGCTCGCCGGCGTCACCCTGCCCATCACGCCGCTGCAAGTGCTCTGGATCAACATGACCACCGCCGTGTTCCTGGGTCTCGCGCTGGCCTTCGAACCCGCCGAGCCGGGCATCATGCGCCGGCCGCCGCGCCCCCCGGCCACCCCCGTCCTGGACTCGGCGCTGGTGGTCCGCATCGTTCTGGTCGGCGTCCTGTTATTGGCGGGCGCCTTCGGCTCCTTCCTGCTGGAACTGGCGCGCGGGTACTCGCTGGCCGAGGCCCGGACACTGGCCGTCAACGTGTTCGTGCTCGTGGAGACGGCCTATCTGTTCAACTGCCGGTCCCTCGTGCGGCCGGTGGTGCGGCTGCCGGCGCTCTCGAACCCCTGGGTCTGGGCCGGGGCCGGGACCATGCTGGCGTTGCAACTGCTGTTCACCTACGCTCCGCCGATGAACCGATTGTTCGCCACGGCGCCGGTGCGCGCCGAGGCATGGCTGGAGATCGGCGCCTTCGCCCTGGCGTGCCTGCTGGTGGTGGATATGGAGAAGGCCTGGCGCCGTCGCCGGTCAGGCTGACCGGGCACGGGGCACCCGGCTCAGTTGGCGGACGCGCGCGCCACCGCCCCGGGTTCGTGGTGCTCCACCCCCAGCAGGCCGAGCAGACGGTGATCATGGTCCGCGACATGGTCGCCGATCCAGCCGTCGAGCAGGCCCGCCAAGTCATGGACGTTGGACAGGACCGACTGCGGCGACAGGTCCGCGATCAGATGGCGGGCATGCTCGGTGATCTCGGCATGGGCTTCCCGATGGCCTTCGCAGGCGGGCCTGTCCAGCAGGTCGAGCCGGTGCTGCCGCATCGCCATTTCCTCCTTGCGGAAATGGTCGACCATGAAGACGAAGACTTCCTCCAGGATCCTCGCCACCGCCTGTTCGCATCCCGCAGCCTTGGACGTTTCGCAGGCCGAGCAGTCGCGCCGGCTTTGCGCGCACGGGCAGACGGAGTGGAGTTGCCCGACCATGCTCTTCAGTTCCAGGTGTTCCTGACGGATCAATTCCGCGATCCGATGGGGATCGGCAGTGGCGTTCACTGAAACCTCCCTTTCTCGCCCGGGCGGCATTTTTTCTGGTCTTCCGGGCCGCCGCCGACCGTGAATTTTACTCTTCGAGAGTCCTTTTTTGAAGGCAGGGCTATTTCCACAGCTCGACCGCCTCGCCCCGCTCGCGCAGCCGGCCCGCCCGGCCCTGCAGGAATCGCTGGAACTCGGGTTCGCTGGCATAGGCCCCCGTCGCCACGTATTCGAACGAACCGGCCAGGTGAAACGGACGCAGGTAGGCTTCGATGCGGAACACCTCGCGGCCGTCGGGTGCGAAGAACACGATGCTGGGGCTATAGGCGATCTTCAGCCGGCGGGCCCAATCGCCGGCCGTCGTGGCCCGGCCGTCCGGGGCGGTGATCTTCTCGGTGCCGAACAGGGGAAATCGCACGATGTCGAATCCGTTCAGCAGATTGCGCATCTCCGGACGGCGAAATCCGTCGCGGTGGAGTTCGTCGCACCCCGCGCAATGGCGGGTTTCGAACAACACCGCCAAGGGTTTCCCACCCGGCCTGCGCCGCAGATCGTGCGGGGGCGGGATAAGGAAGGGCTCAGCGTGCAAATCGGGACTGGCCGCCTCGCGCGCCGCCGTCCGCAGGTGGGCCGTGATCGAACGCTTCCTTTCCATGTGGCCGGCCACGTAGTCCAGAACCGCTTCGAATCGATGCGGCGGGTAATACCCGTTCATGCGCGCGACGACCTGCCCTTTTTCGTCCAGAAACAGGACGCTAGGGGTGAACTGGACGCCCAGGGCGCGGGCAAACTCCTTTTCCGTCTGCGTCCGGCCGTCCATCGTGGTCACCTCCCGGTCACCCCAGATGTTGATCGCGACGGCCGTGAAATGGCGTTGCGTCTTGTCGACGATCCTCTTCTGACTGAAATTGGTCTGCAACAGCTCGCGGCAATAGGGGCACCCGTCCTGGCCGAAATAGACCAGCAGCCGCTTTTTCGCCTTCGCCGCCTCGGCCACGTCCTCGCGCAGGTCCAGGAAGGTCTCGGCAAACCAGGCGGGCAGGGACTCCTCGTGCGGATGGGCGTCCTGCGGCATCGCTGAAGCCGCCGCCAGAAGAAGGGTCAGGAACACAAGGATCAGTCTCATGGATTTCCCCACTGAATCAGCGACCTGCGAACTGTCGCCCGCGGTTCGGACGGCTTCCGGCGTCAGACGACCCGGTGCATCGCTGCGCCGCGCACGAAGGCCTCGATATTGTCGATCAACTGGTCGGCGAGGGTCTGCATGGCGGTATCGGACGCCCAGGCGACATGGGGCGTCAGGACGAAATTGGGCAGATCGAGGATGTCGTCGGCGAGCAGCGGATTGCCATCGCGCGGCGGTTCCACGCTCAGCACGTCGAGCGCGGCGCCGCCTATCCATCCCTCCCTCAGCGCCCGCGCGAGGGCGGGCTCGTCCACCAGGCCGCCGCGCGCCGTGTTGACGAGCAGGGCATCCCGCTTCATGGCGCGCAGCTCGGCCTCGCCGATCAGACCGCGGGTCTCGGGCGTGAGCGGGCAGTGCAGGGACAGGACATCTGCCCGTGCGACGGCCTCTGCGAATGGAACGTAACCCGTCCTCACCACCGCCGCCCGGGGCCGTTCGGCCCAGAGGACGTGCATTCCGAAGGCCTCGGCCAGGCGCGCCACCCCCTGGCCGAGGGAACCCCGCCCGACCAGGGCGAGGGTCGTTCCATGCAGGTCCCGGATGGGGTGATCGAAGAAGCAGAACAGGGGGGCCTGCTGCCACCGGCCGGCCGCCAGGTCCCGCCGGTAGGGCAGCAATTGGCGGCGCAGGACCAGGACCAGCATCAACACGTGCTCGGGGACCGCCCGTCGTGCGTACCCCCTAATGTTCGTGACCGCTATGCCGTTATTCCGGCAGTACTCCAGATCGATGTTGTCGGTCCCGGTGGCCGCCCCGGCGATCAGGCGCAAGCACGGCAGACGGGCCAGAAGATCCCCCCCCAGGCGCACCTTGTTTGTAACGGCGATCGTGGCTTTTTCCAGACGGTCGGCGAGTTCCTCGGACCGGGTCAGCGGGTATTCGTCCCAGGTATGCGGGAATGTTGGCCTTCTGACGACGGCCCGGATGGAGTCTCTTTCGAGGAAAACGATGTGGTGCATGGGCGCGTAGGCGCGAAAATCCGCGGAATGGGCCAATTTAGCACGCCGGCCGGATGTGGGCGCGGCGACACAACCGAGGTCTCCGAAGGCCCCTTCCGCATCGCCGGACGTGACTCCCCCGCACCTGCCCGTTACAATCGGCACAGTGGAAAGTTATTACTTTCGACTTACGACGAAAGTACGGCATTCATGCGGGCCGCAGGCTCTCCAACCGGTGACCGAATCCCCAAAGAGGGCAAGGCATCCAACGCGTGGTTTTTCGGGACTGTCGTTTCTTCACTTTTCGGAAAGGAATTGTCATGAGCATCAAGATCGAGCACCTCCCGTTCACGATCCGTATCGCGGAAACCGAGGAGGACATCCTGAAGGCGATCGAGGTCCGGCAATCCGCTTATGGCCGTCATCTCCCGGAGCTTGCCGCGCGCATGGGGGCACCCGACCAAGCGGACCTGGACGGCAGCGCGGTGATCCTGCTGGCGGAATCGAAGCTCGATGGCAGTGCCCTGGGCACCATGCGGATCCATACCAACGAATTGAAGGCCCTGCCGGTGGAAGGTTCCGTCTCCCTTCCCGCCCAGTACCGTGGCTGCCGGCTGGCGGAGGCAACACGGCTCGGCGTCGAACACGGCCGGGTCGGCAGCGCGGTGAAGACCTACCTGTTCAAGTCCCTCTACGTCTATTGCGCCACCAATGATGTGGATTGGATCGTGATCACCGCGCGGCCGCCGCTGGACCGCATGTACCAGGCGATCCTCTACAAGGATGTCTTCGAGGGCGGGCCCTACATTCCGATGGCGCACGTGGGCAATGTCCCGCACCGGGTCATGTCCTACCACGTGGAGGATGCGCCGATATCGCCCGAGGCCAAGGCGCACCCCTTGTACGACACCTTCTTCCGTACCCTGCACCCGGACATCAACCTCACCGGGCGCCCGAACGTGGTTCGCCAGCCCCGTCCCGTTCCCTACGGGCGGACCGAACCGCTCCACGCGTGAAGACGGCGGGACGGCCCGCCTGACGACGGGCCGTCCGGGCAACCATCCCCATGGCTTTGGCGACCACCCCCAAGTCCGTGCCCCGGGTGGGCGGTGCGTTCATCGAGCGCCTGCTGTACTGGTTCGCGGTCTATGGCGTCACCATGGCCGTCGCCGTCGTATCGTTGATCGCGTTGCGTCTCTGGGCCCCGCTGTTCCAGCCCGGCAATCCCGAGGCGCTGCGGTTCCAGGCCCTGCAGTTGGATTCACCGGCCATGACCCCGGAAACGGCGACCTCCGTCCTGGCCTCGGCGCCCGGGGCGGACCTGATGGAAACCAAGCGCTCCGAGGCACCGTTCTGGTTCCTGTTCCGGATCGCCGAGCCGCAATCCCGGGGCGCCCGCCCCCTGGTGGAGCTGCCTTCCCGTCATGCGACGGCAATCAGCTGCTGGCGGGCGGCCGACGCCGAGCTGCTCGGCCGGGTGGATCGTCGCGAAGCCGCGGGCGCCTTGTCGGCGGCCAAGGGTGGATTCGTACTGCAGACCCTCGACTTGGCGCCGGGCGACGCCGTCGTCTGCAAGGGCCAGTTCGTGGGGCCGGCGCGGATCACCCTGCGCCAATGGAATCCCACGGAATTCCGGGTGTCGGAAGTCCGTTTCTATTACGACGACGGATGGCTGCAGGGCGGCATCCTGGTGCTCCTCGCCTTCGTGCTGATGACTGCGGTCATCACGCGGGAGATTCTCTACCTCACCTTCGCGGCCTGGCTGGCGATCAACCTGCGCCTTGCCGCGCTTTCGGCGGGCACCGACATTCACTGGCTGGGGCACCTGATCCCGGCCGAAGGCACGACCCTCCTGCGCCAGATCAGCCTGTCGTCCTATTACATCCTCGGGGTCGCGTTGTTCACCCAGCTGTTCCGGCACGACATGAAGCGGATCGGCTTCATGCCGCTGCTGCGCCTGGTCCAGTGGTCTTGCGTCCCGCTGCTGATTCTCACCTTCAGCCTTTCCTACGCCCAGTTCCTGCCCATCCTCTGGGTCATGACGACCGCCACCGCGGCGGTGCTGATCTTCCTCGCGTTCCGCAATGCCTACCTCTCCGCCTCGCTGGTCGCCGGTCTTTACGGGGCCTCGGTCGCGACCACCCTGGGCGGCGCCTTCGCCGAGGTTCTCGGCGCGGCATTCGGGCTGGACGACATTCTCGCCTTCTTCAACAGCGGCACCTCGGCCCTCGCGTCGAGCATCATGGTGACCCTGGCCATCGCCGAACAGATGCGGCAGGAACGGGCGGGCAAGGAACAGGCGGAACGCGCCCTGCGCAACGCCTACCAGGCCATTCCGATCGGGTTGTTCACGGCCGACATGAGCGGGCGCCTGCTGCAGGGCAACCCCGCATTCCTGCAATTGTTCGAGGTGCGCCGGGTCGAGGACCTGGGCCACTGGCGGGATCATCTTCCGATGGCGGAGTTCGATCGCCTGCGCACCCAGCTCGGGACATCGAGCACCTGCGACCAGGAGATCCATGCCCAGATGCATGGCCGGGAGGTCTGGCTGATGGTCCGGGCGCGCCTCTCCGACACCGTCGTCGAGGCATCGATCCAGGATGTCACGGAAAGGCGGAAGGCGACCGACCATCTGCAATTCCTGGCCGATCACGACTCCCTGACCCGCACCCTGAACCGCCGCGGCCTGGAGGACCGGATGACCGCCGCGTTGGCGAAGCAGGAGGCGGTATCGGTCGCCTATCTCGACCTGGAGCGATTCAAGCTGATCAACGACCTTTACGGCCACGCGGCGGGTGACGAAGTGCTGGTCCAGGTCTGCCGGCGCATCAACGAAAACCTGGGCAGCGCGAGTTTCCTGGGCCGCATGGGCGGTGACGAGTTCGTGATCGTGTTCACGGGAACGGACGTGGACGAGGCGGCCGCGGCCTGCCGGCGCATCATCGCGACCGTGGAGGAGGCGCCGTACCGCCTGGAGGACAAGGCCTTTCGCCTGCGCGTTTCCATCGGATTGGTCGAAACGCCCCAGGGCATCGGAATCGCGGATGCCATCTCGGCCGCGGAACAGGCCTGCCGCCAGGCCAAGAAGGCGCACGGAACGGAACCGCTGGTCTTCCGGCGCGAGGCGAACATCTTCCGGGACCGGGCGGAGGAACTGTTGCTGGTGCAGAAGTTCGACACCAACCGGGCGACCGAAGGCCTGCTCCTGATGATGCAGCCGATCCTGTCCTTGCAGGCGCCGCAGCGATCCCTGAATTTCGAGACCCTGTTGCGCATGCGCACGCCGGACGGAGGCATCGTGCCGGCAGGCAAGGTCATCGCGACGGCCGAGAACAACGGGCGCATAGCGGTCATCGATCGCTGGGTGATGCGCACGCTCCTCGAATGGCTGGACGTGAATCACGACCGGCTCGACGCGACGCGATTCGTGTGCATGAATCTCTCGGGGGGTTCCCTCAACGACGAGCGCTTCATCGGCGACGCCTTCGCGATGCTGGCCGAGCATCGGCGTTCGGCCCAGAGGCTGTGCATCGAGGTCACCGAGGGCGTGGCCCTGTCCGACCTCGGCAATACGAAGAAATTCATCGACCGGGTCCGCGACTACGGAACGCGCATCGCCCTGGACGATTTCGGGGCCGGCTACACCTCCTTCTCCTACCTGCGCCACCTCCCCGCCGACGTGGTGAAGATCGACGGTGGATTCGTGCGCGACGCCCACCTGTCGCCGATGAACCTTGGCATCGTGGCCACGATCGCCGATCTGGCGCGCAATCTGGGCATGAAGACCATCGCGGAATGGACCGAGTCCCTGGAATCGGTGCGCGCAATGGCCGAGGTGGGCATCGATTACGTGCAGGGATTCGCGATCTCCCGCCCCGTGCTGCCCGACGAGATACTGGCCCGCCGTTCCTGCGCCGACTTCGTCGGGGACAAGGAAACGCAGCAGTTCCTGGAGATGCTGGGGACATCATCCTCCGGGGACGTGGCGCGGATCGCCGATGCAAAGGCCAAACGCGGCCTGCATTGAGGCCGCGGGCGGCCTGCTATAGTTGCTGTCCTCCCGGCATCTCCCGCGTCGTCCCGTGCCCAGCCCCGCGCCGCCTTTCTCACCCGCCGCCGAACCGCGCGGCGGCATCCAGGTCATCGAACGGATGATGACGCTGCTCGATGTGCTTTCCTATTACAACGATCCGGTCAGCCTGAAGCAGCTTGCCCTCGAGACCGGGTTGCACCCCTCCACTGCCCATCGGATCCTGGCGGCGATGGCCGCCAGCGGATTCGTGGAAAGGGCCGATCCTGGCACCTATCGCCTGGGAATCCGCCTCCTCGAACTCGGAAACCTGGTCAAGTCACGGATCAACATTCGTCATTCGGCCTTACCCCTCATGCAACGGCTGCACTCGCGTATCGGCGAGAGCGTAAACCTGGGCGTCCGCCAGGGGGACGAGATCGTCTATGTGGAGCGCACGTCCAGCGGCAGGTCGTCGGTTCGCGTCGTGCATCTGGTGGGTGCGCGGGCGCCGCTCCACGTGACGGCGGTGGGAAAGCTCTATCTGGCCGAGGAAAGCGCGGATCAGGTGCGCAATTACGCGCGTCGGACCGGTCTGGCCGGTTGCACTCCGACGTCCATCACGACCTTGCCCGCCCTGGAAAAGGAACTGGAGCGGGTACGCCGGCACGGCGTGGCCTTCGACAACGAGGAGATCGAGCAGGGTCTGCGCTGCATCGCGGCGCCGGTGCGCGACGATTCGGGGGATCTGGTCGCCGGCCTGTCCGTGTCCGCCCCGGCGGAGCGCTACGATGCGGATTGGGCGCCTTTGGTCCGTGAGACGGCGGAGGCCATATCGTCCGCCATGGGTTACGCGAGATCCGGCTCCCTGCCGTCGCCCAGGCCCTGAATCCCGGGGGGCCGGGTGCTCATGCGGCGCAGGTCTGGCGGACCGCCCGTTCCCAGGCCGCCATCCTATCCCGGGCGGCGCCCCGGTCCATGGTGGGATGAAAGGTGCGTTGCGGCCGCCAGATATCGCCCAGCTCGTCCGTGCCGCCATAGACGCCGCAGGACAGCCCGGCCAGAAAGGCGACCCCCAGGGCGGTGGTCTCCGTGACCGCCGGGCGCAGGACGGGAATCCCCAGCAGGTCGGCCTGGAACTGCATCAGCAGATCGTTTCCGCACGCCCCGCCATCGACCCGCAGTTCGGTCACCCTCGTCGCGCCGCCCGTGGCGGCGTCCCTTTCCATGGCCAGGAGCAGCGCGGCGCTCTGGTAGGCGATCGATTCCAGTGCCGCCCGGGCGATGTGGGCCACCGAGGTGCCACGGGTCAGCCCGAGGATGGCGCCCCGCGCGTCGGGTCGCCAATAGGGTGCGCCGAGGCCGGTGAAGGCCGGCACGAAGAAGACGCCTGCCGCGTCCGGGACCGATTCGGCCAGGCGCTGCACCTCGGCCGAATGCTCGATGGCCTGGAGGCCGTCCCGCAACCATTGCACGACGGCGCCGCCGATGAAGACGCTGCCTTCCAACGCGAATTCGGGGACGGACGTGACCTGGGCGGCCGAGGTGGTGAGGAGCCCGTTGGCCGAGGTTTCGCATCGCCCACCCGTATGCACGAGCATGAAGCAGCCCGTCCCGTAGGTGTTCTTGGCAAGGCCGGCGGAGAAGCATGCCTGGCCGAACAGGGCGGCCTGCTGGTCGCCGGCGATGCCGCCGATCGGAATCTCGGCACCGATGACGCCGGCATCGGTGACGCCGAAGCGGAAACTCGAGGGCCGGACCTCCGGAAGCAACGAGGCCGGCAAATCGAGGGCGTCCAGCAGGTCGGCATCCCAGCGGTTGCGATGGATGTCGAACAGCATGGTGCGGGCGGCGTTGCTCACGTCCGTCACGTGCAGCCGGCCGCCGCTCGCCCGCCAGGCCAGCCAGGAATCCACCGTGCCAAATGCGAGTTGCCCGTGGCGCGCGGCGTCCCGCGCGCCCGGCACGTGATCGAGGATCCAGCGAATCTTCGTGGCCGAGAAATAGGGATCGACCACCAGCCCGGTCCGTTCCCGGACCAGGGACTCCAGGCCTTGGTCCCGCAACTGCCCGCACAGCGGTGCCGTGCGCCTGTCCTGCCAGACGATGGCCGGATACACGGGACGGCCCGATCGCCTGTCCCAGACCAGTGTGGTTTCGCGCTGGTTCGCGATGCCGATTCCGGCGATCTGCGCCGGCGACAGACGGGCTTTCGCCAGGGCTTCCTGTGCCGTTCCAAGCTGCGAATTCCAGATCTCGTCCGGATCGTGCTCCACCCAGCCCGGCCTCGGGAAATGCTGGCGGAATTCGCGCTGCGCCGAGGCGACCGGCCTGCCTGCCGCGTCGAACACGATGGCGCGGGAACTGGAGGTCCCCTGATCCAGGGCGAGCAGGAAGGCCATTCTTCAGGCGGTTCTGCGGAAGTGTTTGCGGATCTCGGCCATCGGCGGATTGTTGGCAAGCAGCACGCCATTCACTTCGACGACCGGCGTGCCCACGCCGCCTCCGGCATGTCCCGTTGCGGCGAGCTTCCGGTTGAGGGACTCCGCAGCTTCGCCGTCCGTGTCCACAAAGAGCTCCGTATAGCGGATGCCGGCCCGGTCGAATTCCTGGCGCTTCGCGGCGCAGTATCCACATGTGGTCAAGGAATACATGACAATCCTGTCGCGATCGGGGTTGTACGCGCCCGCCTCCGCATTCGCGACGTCCCGGGGAACCGCGAGGCCGGGAAGGTCGACGCCGGTGATGGCGGGCAGGCGGCTCATGGAACCGGCGATCTGTCCCATGACCGTCAACCCCGTCAGCAGGAGGAGGGCCGCCGCCGCCGCGATGGTCCGCATGCCGGCCGGTTCGGCGCGTTCGCCGTGGGTGCCCCCGTCCCGACGTCCGGGAAGAACCAGCAGGAGCAGGCCGAATACCTGGCCGACATAGGGTGCGAAGGTGAGCACGGACCACCATCCGCTCCAGCCCAGATCGTGGCAGCGCAGGATGGCGAGCCGCGCGGACAGGAACACGATGACGACGACGAGCAGGCCCAGCAGCCATGGGCTTTCGAGTTGCAGCGCCAGCGACAGCCCCCACAGCGCAACGAGGAGGACGACCATGCCGCCGAGCAGGTAGCCGCGCCGTCCGAGCCGGCCGGACAGTTCAACCCCGGCCATGCCCGCGGGAGGATGAGGCGCCGACGCCGGCGCGGGCCGGGCCTCCCGGTTCGGGCTGGCGTCCGGCCGGCCGCGGTCGCGGAGCGCAACTGAATATCGCGGCATATCGACCGAACAGGCGCGGCAAAGGGTACGGTGCGGCTGGACCTCCCCGCACTGGGGGCATTGCACCGCGTCGGGACCCGGGGCCCGCGGAATTCCGGGCGTCGGAGGGCGATCCGCGCGGACGGGCGTGCGGGGAATACGCACCGGGTCGGATGCCGGAACGGTTGCCCCCTGGACGGCCACGGCGACCGGGACCGCCTCCAGGCGGACCCGCAGACCCATGGCCTCGAAACGCTGCCGGTACTGCATCGCCCGCTCCGCCCCGAGGCCCCGTTTCAGTACGACGCGCTTGCCCGAGAATACCCGCTCGGTCCTTTCGTCGCCGAGTTTGAACATGGCTGCCAGATCGCGGCGGGCGGCGATCGCATCCCGCCCGGGAAGTGTTTCGCCGAAGAACACGATCTGATAGGCAGTCTCCACGCATCGCCCCCCGAAGGTCGATCAGCGTCGTTTGCCGCGGCCAGGCGACGTTCAGGCCGCAGTCGGAAACCGATCCGGGATCACCCCGGATTCAACCGGAACTCAGCCCGTTGATTGCCGGCCGGCGACGCCGGCGCTCTCGACCCAGCGCTTGATGCGGTTCGCATCGCCGACGCGGGTGAGCTTGCCGAGGGAATCGAGCAACACGATGATCGTCGGTTTGCCCGCGAGCCAGGCCTGCATGACGAGACATTTGCCCGCCTCGCTGATGTAGCCGGTCTTGGACAGGCCGATCTCCCAGGTCGGGCTGCGCACGAGGCTGTTCGTGTTGCGGAACATCTGGGGCCGTCCATTCACCTCCACCTCGCGCTCCCCGGAGGTGGAAAACTCCCTGATGAGCGGGTAACGCTGGGCAGCCTCGACCAGTTTCCCCAGGTCCCGGGCACTCGAGACGTTCGCCGCCGTGAGGCCCGTCGGATCCTGGAAACGGGTGTCGTTCAGGCTCAGGTCGCGCGCCTTCCGGTTCATCGCCGCGACGAAGGCCTCCCGGCCGCCTGGGTAATGGCGCGACAGGGCGGACGCGGCCCGATTCTCCGACGACATGAGGGCGAGGCGCAGCATTTCCTCACGGCTGAGCTGCGTCCCCACCTTGAGGCGGGAGCGGGTGCCTTTCAGCGTATCCACGTCCTCCTCGCCGACCGTCAATACTTCGGCGAGGCTGGGCTGAGCATCCAGCGCCACCATGGCCGTCATCAGTTTCGTGATGGAGGCAATGGGGACGACGGCATTGGGATTCTTTTCGAAGAGGATGGCCCCCGTGGATTGGTCGAGCACCAGCGCGGAGGCGGATTGCACGGCCAAGTCGTGCGGCCCTTCGGGGATGGCGACGCCGGCGGAGTGCTTGGCCCTTGCCTTGGCGGGGGCCTTCGCCGCCGGGCGCTTGGCCGGCGCATTCTTCTTGGCGACAGCCGGGCGCTTCTTGTGGGCCGCCTGGGCATCCGTCGCCATGGGCAAAAACGCAATTCCGAGGGCTGCCAGCAGGCTCAGAAGGGTGTTTCTCATCGTGGCGACTCCAAATTTCCGGTCCGCGAATTTTACCACCCCAACCCGCGAACACAAACACGGTAAACGGAAGAACACGACGAAAAATTAGGAGGATGACGGTGTTATCTCATGTGAAGTCTCGGGCACGCTCGAGACCCCCAGGAAACGCAACACTTCGTCTTTGCGCGCCAAGGTGTCCTTGTAACCGAGGTCGATCAGGGCCCGGGTATAGCTCGCCTCGAACAGGAGGTAGCTGGTCAAGGCACCGCCGTGCTTGTTCATGGCGCCGATGCCGCGCAGGAGGGAACGAACCGGCCACGGGAGGGCGTGGGCATGGCGCGCGGCGAGGTGGTCCAGACGCTCGGACGGCGCGATGACCAGTGTGTCGATGGGTCGCAGGTGGACTTTCCCGGTCGCCTTGGCCTCGGCCGACACCTCCTCGAGCGTGCGGTTGATGCGCGTGAGGCGTTCGAGATCAACCGCCATGCTATCCAGAAAGATACTCGACAGGGCATGGCCGGCGACCTGGGCAAGGGACGGGTAGTGATCGCCTTTGCGGCGGTCACCCTCCTCGGCCATGCGTCCGACCCCCACGACCAGGATCCGGTCCGCGCCCATGTGAATGGCCGGCGAAATCGGCGCCAGTTGCCGCATCGATCCGTCCCCGAACCACTCCCGATGGATCTTCACGGCCGGAAAGACGAAGGGAATGGCGCTGGAGGCCATCAGGTGCTCGATGCCCAGTTTCACGTGGGCCCCCACGCGCTGGCTGCGCTGCCATGGTTCGAGATCCGGCCGCCCCTGGAAGAAACTGACGCTCTGGCCCGAAGCATAACCGGAACAGGTGATGCTCACCGAATGCAGCGCGTGGGCGGCGATGGCGGCATCGATGCGCGAGAAATCGAGGCTCTCTGCCAGCATGCGGCGCAGCGGCGCGTTATCGAGCAGCGATCGGGGACTCCTGCGGATGAACCATCCGACGGCCAACGCACCGAGCCAGCGCGCGCCAGACACCGCGATTCCCGCCGGATCCGACCGATAGACCTGTCCGGCATGGAAGCGGCTCCAGACCTGGACCAGGTGGTCCACGCCGCCCGCGAAATCCTCCGCCCAACAGGCCATCGTGGCGGCATTGATGGCGCCGGCCGAGGTTCCGCAGAGGATCGGGAAGGGGTTGCGTGTGTCCGCCGGCAGCGAATCGCGGACGGCCTTCAGGACACCCACCTGATAGGCGGCGCGCGCCCCTCCACCGCTCAGGATCAGGGCCGTTTTCGGCAGGTTCGGACGCATGGCGTTGGGCCGGCAGCTGTCAGGCGGGCTTGTGGGCCTGCTTCTGTGCGACCTCCACCGAGAGCAGCGCGGCAACGTTCGCGATGCGGCGAACGGTGGCCGTGGGGGTCAGGATATGGACCGGACGGGCGGCCCCGAGCAACAGCGGCCCGACGGTCAGTCCGTCGCCCGCGGCCGTTTTCAGCAGGTTGAAGGCGATATTGGCGGCATCCAACGTCGGCATGACCAGCAGGTTGGCTTGGCCCTTCAGCGCCGAGTTCGGGAAGACCTGGGCGCGAATTTCGTCGGACAGGGCCGCGTCGCCGTGCATCTCCCCGTCCACTTCCAGTTCCGGCGCCTCGACGCGCAGGATTTCGAGCGCCCGGCGCATCTTGACCGCCGTCGGGGTGTCTTCCGTCCCGAAGCTGGAATGGGACAGCAGCGCGACCCTGGGAACCAGGCCGAAACGTTTCACTTCCTGGCTGGCAAGCAGGGTCATCTCCGCCACCTGTTCCGCAGTAGGGTCGTAGTTCACGTAGGTGTCGCCGATGAACAGGGTCCGCTTGGGCAGGACGATCATGTTCATGGCATAGTAGTGATTGATCCCGTCGCGCCGGCCGATCACCTCCCCAATGTAGCGCAAGTGCAGGGAATGCTTGCCGAAGGTCCCGCAGATCATCGCATCAGCGTATCCATGGCGGACGAGCATCGCACCGATGAGCGTCGTCCGGCGACGCATCTCCCGCTTCGCGTATTCGACGCCGACACCCTTGCGGCAGGTCAGATTGTAGTAATCCTGCCAGAGCTCCTTGTAGCGCGCGTCCGAATCCGGATTGACCAATTCGAAATGTTCTCCCGCCCGGATCCTGAGTCCGCTCCGCGCGACGCGCATCTCCACGACTTCCGGACGACCGATCAGCATCGGCCTGGCAATGCCTTCGTCGGCGACCGTCTGCACGGCGCGCAGGACGCGATCGTCCTCGCCTTCGCAGAAGATGATCCGGGCGGGGTGCTTCTTGGCCACCGAGAAGACCGGGCGCATCAGGAGGCCGGTCTGGTAGACGAAGTCGCTGAGGGTCTGGGCGTAGGTCTCCATGTCCGCGATCGGTCGGGTGGCGACCCCCGAGTCCATGGCCGCCTGCGCGACGGCCGGCGCGATCTGGACGATCAGGCGCGGATCGAACGGCTTCGGAATCAGGTATTCGGGGCCGAAGGACAAGCCCTCGTCCCCATAGGCAGCGGTGACGACCTCGGACTGCTCGGCATGGGCGAGGTCGGCAATCGCCCGCACGGCGGCAAGTTTCATCTGGTCCGTGATGGCCGTCGCCCCCACGTCCAAGGCACCCCGGAAGATGAAGGGGAAGCACAGGACGTTGTTGACCTGATTCGGGTAATCGGATCGACCCGTGCCGATGATGACGTCCGGCCGGGCCGCTTTCGCCACGTCGGGGAGAATTTCCGGTATCGGGTTCGCGAGCGCGAGAATCAAGGGATCCCGGGCCATGGCCATGACCATCTCCGGCTTCAGGACCCCGGCCGTCGACAGGCCCAGGAAGACGTCGGCGCCGGGCATGATGTCGGCGAGTTCCCGGGCAGCGGTGGCCTGGGCATAGCGCGCCTTGGACGGATCGAGCCCGTCCCTACCGCTGTGCACGACACCCTTGCTGTCGGTGATATGGACCTTCCCACGATCGAGGCCAAGGCTGACGAGGAGGTCCAGGCAGGCGATCGCTGCCGCCCCGGCACCGGAGCAGACCAGCTTCACCTGCCCGATGTCCTTGCCGACGACCCGCAAGCCATTGAGCACGGCCGCTGCGGTGATGATCGCGGTGCCGTGCTGGTCGTCGTGGAAGACGGGAATCTTCATCCGCTCCCGCAACTTCGCCTCGATGTAGAAGCATTCGGGCGCCTTGATGTCTTCCAGATTGATGCCGCCGAAGGTGGGCTCCAGGGCGGCAATGATGTCCACCAGCTTGTCCCGGTCCCGCTCCGCCACTTCGATGTCGAAGACGTCGATGCCGGCAAACTTCTTGAACAGGACGCCCTTGCCCTCCATGACCGGCTTCCCCGCGAGCGGGCCGATGTCGCCCAGACCGAGGACGGCGGTGCCGTTGGTGATCACGGCGACCAGATTGCCCCGGGAAGTGTAGTGGTAGACCGTGGCCGGGTCCCGCACGATCTCGTCGCAGGCGGCCGCGACACCGGGCGAATAGGCGAGAGACAGTTCCGCCTGGTTGGTGAGGGCCTTCGTGGGAATGACGGCAATCTTGCCGGGCTTGGGGTTGCGGTGGTACTCGAGCGCTGCAGCGCGCGTTCTTTCATCCATATTTGTTGTTCGGTCTTCCTATGTCTTCTTCCACGCGGCACTGACCGCACTCCCCGGAACACCGGGTCCGCCGTGACGACGGCGGTGGGATTGTGACATAATGAACCGCTCCGGGCGGGATTCGCCATCCTTATCGTAATTCCCTGTCCCGTTTCCGCCGGTATTCCAAGCGGGAGCGTAACCAGCGCCGGAATCCCCCGGTGCCATTGACAGGACCGCCCGCTGACTCAAAGTGGAGAATGTCGATGAGCCAAATTCTGACCGATACTGCCCCCGCCTTCGTCAGGAATCCCCGTCTGAAGGCCTGGGTCGCCGAGATCGCCGCCCTAACCCAGCCAGCAAGGATTCATTGGGTCGACGGCTCCGAGGAAGAGAACAACCGCCTGTGCGATGAAATGGTCGCTGCGGGCACCTTCATCCGCCTGAATCCGGAAAAGCGGCCGAATTCCTATCTGGCCCGCTCCCATCCTTCCGACGTGGCCCGCGTCGAGGATCGGACCTATATCTGTTCGTCCCAGAAGGAGGACGCCGGTCCCACGAACAACTGGGAAGACCCGGTGAAGATGAAGGAAACCCTGAAGGGCCTGTTCGACGGGTCCATGAAGGGCCGTACCATGTACGTGATCCCCTTCAGCATGGGCCCCTTGGGATCGCCCATCGCCCAGATCGGCATCCAGATCACCGACAGCCCCTACGTCGTCGTCAATATGCGGATCATGACCCGCATGGGAGCCAAGGTGCTTGAAGTCCTCGGGGACGGATTCTTCATCCCCTGTGTCCATTCGATTGGGGCACCGTTGGCCGAGGGACAGCAGGACGTGCCCTGGCCGTGCGAACCGGACATCAGCCGCAAGCACATCGTGCATTTCCCGGAAACCCGCGAAATCTGGTCCTACGGCTCGGGTTACGGCGGCAACGCGTTGCTCGGCAAGAAGTGTCTCGCATTGCGCATCGCCTCGGCGATGGCACGCGACGAGGGCTGGCTCGCCGAGCACATGCTGATCCTCGGCCTTCAAGCCCCCACTGGCGAGAAGACCTATGTGGGGGCCGCCTTCCCGAGTGCCTGCGGCAAGACCAACCTGGCCATGATCGTGCCGCCTGACGGATTCGAAGACTGGAAGGCGCTGACCGTCGGCGACGACATCGCCTGGATCAAGCCCGCATCCGACGGAACGCTGCGCGCGATCAACCCCGAGGCGGGATTCTTCGGCGTCGCGCCGGGAACTTCCTACAGCTCCAACCCGATGGCCATGGAGTCCATCAAGTCCAACACGATCTTCACCAACGTGGTCCTTACGGACGATGGCGACGTGTGGTGGGAAGGCATGGGGCCTGCGCCGGCGCACGGCATCGACTGGCAGGGCAAGGACTGGACCCCCGACTGCGGTCGTCCGGGCGCTCATCCGAACGCGCGCTTCACCGCGCCGGCGTCCCAGTGCCCGACCATCGACCCCGCGTGGGAGGATCCGGCCGGCGTACCGATCTCCGCCTTCATCTTCGGTGGCCGCCTGTCCAAGACCTTCCCTCTCGTATACCAGGCCACGGACTGGAAGTATGGCGTCTTCATGGCGGCGACCATGGGTTCGGAGGCGACCGCCGCGGCGATCGGCCAGGCTGCCATCCGACGCGACCCCTTTGCGATGCTGCCATTCGCCGGTTACAACATGGCCGAATACTGGAACCACTGGTTGGCCATGGGAGAACGGCCGGGCGTCAAGCATCCGAAGATCTTCCGGGTGAACTGGTTCCGCAAGGACGAGAACGGCAAATTCATCTGGCCGGGTTACGGGCAGAACATGCGGGTCATCAAGTGGATCATCGATCGGGTCCATGATCGAGTGCCGGCCGTCACGAGCCCCTTCGGCCTGATGCCGCGCTACCAGGATCTCAATTGGGAGGGCCTGAGCTTCAACCGGGGCCAGTACGAGTTGATCATGGATATCAGCCGGACCGGCGCCCTGAGCGAAGCCGAGGAGATCAAGGGCTATTTCGCCAAATTCGGCAACTCCCTGCCCGGGGAACTCGAGAAGCAGCGTGCCGCCTTCGCCGAGCGCGCCGAAAAGGCTCCGGAAATCTGGAGCATCGCCGAGGCGAGTTGATCGCTCCCGCGGGTTTCGACCCGCGACCATGCAAAATCGACACCGGCCTTCGGGCCGGTTGTCGTTTCAGGATCCGCCATGACCATCCCGCATCCTGCGGCGGCCCGAATGGCCGACATCGCCCCCTTCCATGTCATGGAACTCATGGCCAGGGCCCGGGCCCTGGAGGGCGAAGGCCGCGACATTGTCCATATGGAGGTCGGCGAACCGGATTTCCCGACCCCCGAACCGGTGTGCGAAGCGGCCCGCACTTTCATCGCCACGGGCCGCGTGCGCTACACGCACGCGCTGGGCATACCCGAACTGCGCGACGCCATCGCCGGCTTCTACGAACTGCGGTACGGACTGAAGTTGGACCCACGCCGCGTGATCGTCACGGCCGGCGCTTCCGGGGCCTTGCTCCTTGCCCTCTCCCTTCTCGTCGGCCGGGACGACGAGTGGCTGTTGCCCGACCCGGGATATCCATGCAATCGACATTTCGTGCGATTGCTGGAGGGACGGCCGGTTCCCTTGCCCGTCTTTCCGGAATTCGGCTTCCAACCGACGGGGGAACAGGTGAGGTCGGCGTGGGGCGAGCGGACCCGGGCACTGCTCGTCGCTTCTCCGGCCAACCCGACCGGAACCATGCTCAGCCGGGACCGGATCGCCGATTTGTGGCGGGCGGTATGCGACCAGGGCGGCCTGCTGGTCGCCGACGAGATCTATCAGGGACTCACCTACGGCACGGAAGCGGAGACGGCGCTCGCCTTCTCCGACGACGTGTTCGTGGTCAATAGCTTCTCCAAGTATTTCAACATGACGGGGTGGCGCCTGGGATGGCTCGTCGTACCCGACGGCTGCGTGCGGGACATCGAGAAGCTCGCCCAGAATCTGTTCATCTCACCGTCCGCACCCGCTCAATATGGCGCCCTGGCGGCATTCCGCCCCGAGACCCTCGCGATCCTCGAGGAACGGCGGGACGCGCGCCGCCGCGATTTCCTGGTGCCGGAATTGGAGAAACTCGGTTTTCGCATCCCGGTGAAACCGGAAGGAGCTTTCTACGTCTATGCGGACATCGGCGGCCTGGCGGAAGACGGTTTCGAACTGGCCGGCCGGCTCATCGAATCCGCGGGTGTTGCGGCGACGCCGGGACTGGATTTCGGGCTGAACGCCCCGCAACGCCACATGAGATTCGCCTACACGGTCGGGAGGGAACGACTACGGGAAGGCCTGGACCGGATGGCCCGGCTTCTGCGACCGTGACCCCTGACCTTTCGCGGGAACGCAACAGCGGGCGCCGAACCGGATGAAAAAAGCGTGACGTTCCGTGAGGAAGCGTCACGCCTTGGGCAGCGGCAGGCGGACGGGGTGATGAACCCCGTCGCCCGCGCCAACCGGCCGGTCAGGAAGGACGAGAACCGGTCGGGAAAGGCCAAGCAGCGGCCGGATTCAAGGAGGACTTGAGTCCCGGTGCGGCAGCCGTCGAGGGGGTCGCTGCCGGGGCAGGCGCAGGCTTCGTTTCTGCCGGCTTCGCGGCCTTCTTTGCCGCAGGCTTCTTCGCGGCGGGCTTCTTGGCGGCGGGCTTCGCGGCGGCCTTCTTCGGCGTAGCGGCCTTCTTCGCGGCGGGCTTCGCAGCAGCCTTCTTCGCGGCGGGCTTCGCGGCAGCCTTCTTCGCGGCGGGCTTCGCGGCAGCCTTCTTCGCGGCGGGCTTCGCAGCAGCCTTCTTCGCGGCGGGCTTCGCAGCAGCCTTCTTCGCGGCGGGCTTCGCGGCGGCCTTCTTCGCGGCGGGCTTCGCGGCGGCCTTCTTCGCGGCGGGCTTCGCAGCAGCCTTCTTCGCGGCGGGCTTCGCAGCAG
>DAOLKI010000003.1:25747-29937 GCA_035331665.1 Rhodocyclaceae bacterium | reverse complement strand
CGGGACGCGGCGGTGCTGGTGCACGAAAAGGGCTATCGGCTGCGCGGCGCCGGCATCGCCAGCATGTTCCCGAACACCTCCCACGTGGAGTCGATCGCGATGTTCGAGCGGTAGGAGGCAGGGCGCGGGCAGCCCCGCGGTGCGCCCGCCGATCCGCGCCGGGCTTCTCCGACAAGGTGGTCGGCGACCGGCGCGGGCGGGAAAGCCGGTGGCGGGCCGCAGTCCGGCCGCCGCCGCAGGGCGTTGCCGCGGATCAGCGTGACGGGGCTGGCGCCCGCTACCCGTAGATCTTGCAGAGGAACGGGCTCACGCTTGGGTGCGAGAACCAGCCGAGCAGTGAAAGTGCGGCCGCGGCGGCCGCCAGGCGCCAGGCCCAGCGGATCAGGGGTTCAGGCAACTTCCTCACGTTCGGCGCGTTTGCGCTCGTGGGCCTTGAGGAAGCGCTTGCGCAGGCGGATCGACTTGGGGGTGATTTCCACGAGCTCGTCGTCGGCGATGAACTCCACGGCGGATTCCAGCGTGAGCTGGATCGGTGGCGTCAGGTTGATGGCCTCGTCCTTGCCGGAGGCGCGCACGTTGGTGAGTTGCTTGGTCTTGATGGGGTTCACCACCAGGTCGTTGTCCCGGGTGTGGATGCCGATGACCATGCCCTCGTAGACCGGGTCGCCGGGATTCACGAACATGCGGCCCCGGTCCTGCAGCTTCCAGAGGGCGTAGGCCACCGCCTCGCCGTCGTCCTGGGAAACCAGCACGCCGTTGCGCCGCTCGGCCATGGTGCCGGACCAGGGACCGTAGTCGTCGAAGACATGGCTGGCCAGTCCCGTACCGCGGGTCAGGGTCAGGAACTCGCCCTGGAAGCCGATCAGGCCCCGGGCGGGAATCCGGTATTCGAGGCGCACGCGGCCCTTGCCGTCCGGCTGCATGTCCTGCAGTTCGCCCTTGCGGCGCCCCAATTCCTCCATGACGCCGCCCTGGTGGCCTTCCTCGACGTCCACGGTCAGCATCTCGTAGGGTTCCTGCTTTTCGCCATTGACCTCGTGGACGACGACGCGGGGTCGCGATACGGCCAGTTCGTAGCCCTCGCGGCGCATGTTCTCCAGCAGGATGGTCAGATGCAGTTCGCCGCGTCCGGAGACCTCGAAGACGTCGGAATCGGCCGTGTCCTGGACCCGCAGGGCGACGTTGGAGAGCAGTTCCTTCTGCAGGCGCTCGCGGATCTGGCGGCTGGTGACGAACTTGCCTTCCCGGCCGGCCAGCGGCGAGGTATTCACCTGGAAATTCATGGTCAGGGTCGGCTCGTCCACCGCGATCGGGGCCATGGGGACTATGTTGTCCGGATCGCAGATCGTGACGCCGATGCCGACCTGTTCGATCCCCGTGACCAGCACGATGTCGCCGGCTTCCGCCTCGTCGGCCGGGGTGCGTTCCAGGCCGGTGAACATCAGGATCTGGCCCACCTTGGCGACGCCACGGGATTCGTCGCCATACACCACGGCGACCGGTTGATTGGGTTTGAGCCGACCCTTCTTGATGCGGCCGATGCCGATGCGGCCGACGTAGGAGCTGTAATCCAGCGAGCAGATCTGAAGCTGCAGCGGCGCATCGGCATCCACGTCCGGGGCCGGCACATGCTCCAGGATCGCCTCGTAAAGGGGCGTCATGTCGGTGCCGGGCTGCGCCGCGTCGAGCATGGCGTAACCATTGAGGGCGGAGGCGTAAACGACCGGAAAGTCGAGTTGCTCCTCGGTCGCGCCGAGTTTGTCGAAGAGGTCGAAGGTGTGGTTGATGACCCAGTCGGGGCGCGCGCCCGGCCGATCGATCTTGTTGATGACCACGATGGGCTTCAGGCCCTGTTGCAGCGCCTTGCGCGTGACGAAGCGGGTCTGCGGCATCGGGCCTTCCACCGCGTCCACCAGCAGCAGCACGCCATCCACCATGGAGAGCACGCGCTCCACCTCGCCACCGAAGTCCGCGTGGCCCGGGGTGTCGACGATGTTGATATGGGTGCCCTGCCAGTCGATGGCGCAGTTCTTGGCCAGGATGGTGATCCCGCGCTCCTTTTCCAGGTCGTTGGAATCCATGACCCGTTCGGCGACCTGTTGGTTCTCGCGGAAGGTGCCGGACTGGCGCAGCAGTTGGTCCACCAGGGTGGTCTTGCCGTGGTCGACGTGGGCGATAATGGCGATGTTGCGAAGGGCTCGGGACATGGTTTCGGGGTGTTGCTGCAGTGCGGAACCCGCCATTATAGCATGCGGGTGCATCACCGCCCGTCGGCTTGGAATGGGAAGATTCGGATGCTAGCGATCATCGGCGGCAGCGGCCTCACGCAACTGGCCATTCTGGAAATCGAGCGGCGGCAGGTGGTGCGCACGCCTTTCGGCGAGCCCTCGGGGCCCTTGATTTTCGGCCGCATCGGCGGCAGACGGGTGGTGTTTGTCGCCCGGCATGGCTACGGGCACACGATCCCGCCCCACCTCGTCAATTACAGGGCCAACATCTGGGCCCTGAGACACGAGGCAGGCGCCCAGCACGCGATCTCCGTCGCTTCGGTGGGCGGGATCAGGAAGGACCTCGGTCCGGGAACCCTGGTGGTGCCCGACCAGATCATCGACTACACGTGGGGGCGTGCCGCCACCTTCTTCGAGGGGGGGGACGCCGGGGTCGTACATATCGACTTCACGCAGCCCTACGATGCGGCGATCCGGCACGAACTGCTGGAAGCGGCGCGCAGCGGCGGCCACGCGATCGTCGACGGGGCGGTGTACGCGGCAACGCAGGGACCGCGGTTGGAGACGGCGGCAGAGATCGATCGCCTCGAAGGCGACGGGGCCCATCTGGTCGGCATGACCGGCATGCCCGAGGCGGCGCTGGCCCGCGAGCAGGAACTTCCCTACGCGGCGCTCTGCGTGGTGGCCAACTGGGCCGCCGGGCGCCTGGACAGCACCCGCGAGATCAGCTTCGCCCAGATCGAGGACACCCTGCAGGCTTCCATGGGCCGGGTCCGGGACGTGCTGGCGAGATTCTGCGAAAACGGTTGCTGAGACAATCCTGGAAACCGCGTTGGACCCTTGATCATTTGCTGGAGCGCCTGATGCACACAGAGTCTAATTCCGTCGAGCCCTGTTGCCGGACCCGCGGGTCCGCGACCAACCCGCTGGTTCGCCCGGGCGGGCCCCCGGCCTCGTCGCCGCCCCTCCTCGGCGGCAGTCGGCCGCGGGGACAATTCGCCGCGCCCATCGGCGCGACCGCGCCATTGCGCGCGTGCAACGGCGGCGCCTGAGATGATCCGCGAAATCCTGCGCATGGGAGATCCGCGCCTGCTGCGGGTCGCGCGCCCGGTCGAGAACTTCGCGACCGCGGAGCTCGACACCTTGGTGGCGGACATGATCGAAACGATGCGCGCGGCCGACGGCGCCGGCCTGGCCGCACCGCAGATCGGCGTGGATCTGCGCGTGGTGATATTCGGATTCGAGTCGAATCCGCGCTACCCGGACGCGGGGCCGGTCCCCTTCACGGTTCTGGTCAACCCGCAACTCACCTCGCTGGGCGAGGAGACGGAGGAGGGCTGGGAGGGATGCCTGTCCGTGCCCGGATTACGCGGATGGGTGCCCCGCTGGAGGGCCCTGCGTTACACCGGATTCGACCAATGGGGGCGCCCCATCGACAGGACCGTGGTCGGTTTCCATGCCCGGGTGGTGCAGCACGAATGCGACCACCTGGACGGGACCCTCTATCCGATGCGCGTGCAGGACTTCAGCCGCTTCGGCTTCACGGATGTGCTCTTCCCGGCTCCGGGCGTGCCGCCTCCGGCTCCCGACTGAAACGGCGGCCGGCCTCAGAAGACGAAATCCGCCGCACCGAGGTCGGCCAGTTTGAAGCCGACCAGGACGATCTCGTTGCCGCCGAAGGAGATCACCGTGTCGGCCCCGTCCGTGCTCACGGACAGGCTGCCGAATGCGGCGGCGCCGCTGTCGTGGAGGTCCAGGCGGTCGGCCTTGTCCTGGAAATCCGTGACCCGGTCGCGGCCCCAGTTCTTGCCGAAGACGAAGGTGTCCTTGCCGCTGCCCCCGGTCAGGGTGTCGTTGCCGGCGCGTCCATCCAGCCGGTCATCGCCGTAATCTCCACCGAAGACCAGGTCGTTGCCGGCGCTGCCGATGACCGTGTCCCTGCCGCCGCCGGCGTCGATGGCG
>DAOLKI010000003.1:0-25647 GCA_035331665.1 Rhodocyclaceae bacterium | reverse complement strand
GCTGTCGTTGCCGGCGCTGCCGATGACCGTGTCCCTGCCGCCGCCGGCGTCGATGCTGGCGATCGGGAGGGGCGACAGGCTGTTCGCGTTTCCGGAAGCGACCAACGCGTAGCCGGCGGCGGATCCGACGATGGTCACGCCACTGAAGTCGAGAAGGTTGTCCTTCCAGTCGCCGAGAAGGCGGACGTTGCCGGTGGCGCCGGTGGCGTCGATGATCTCGATGCCGTTGGCCGGGCCGAAGGCGGCCAGGCCGATATCCACCTTGTCGCCGTAGGCGGCGATACGGTCCTGTCCAGTGCCGCCATCGAATACGTCGTAGCCTTCGAAGCCGTTGTCGCGGTTGCCGGTGACGCGGAAAACGTCGTTTCCGGCGCCCCCGGACTGGGAGTCGTTGCCGCTGCCGCCGTAGATCAGGTCATTGCCGTCTTCGCCAGACAGCGCGTCATTGCCCCAGCTTCCGAACACGAGGTCGTTGCCTGCGCCCGCGGCGACGGTATCGTCGCCGCCCCCGGCATTGATCTGTTCGTTGCGTCCGTCACCGTGGACGTCGTTGGCGTCTCCGTCGCCGGCGACGATCACCGCCTGTTCGTAAAAGAAGTTGAGCCAGGTGGTCACGTCCGACACCGTGGCATTGGGGTTGCCGTCTTCGTTCAGGAACCGGCCGTCCTGGATCTCGAATCCCAGGTGGTAGATGCCGTCGGCGACGGTATCCACCAGATTGCGGTCGAAGAAGTTCGTGGCGGCCCCGTTGTTCTGGACCAGATGGAACCCCCAGGAGGTGCCGTCCTCGTCGTCGCCGTGCAGGTCGGTCCATTGCTTCAGCAGCGTCGCGTTGGACCGGATCAACCCGTTCATCTGCCGGACTTCCTCCGGGGTGATCCACCCGTCGGCGCCGGCATTGGCCTGCCCGACCAGGCTGACGATGATCTTGTTCAGGCCATCGGCGGCCTGGGCACCGCCGTTGATGTCGGCCGCCTCGGTGTTACGCGCGAGCCCGCGGTCCACCTTGATCAGGTCGACGATCCTGTCCAGACCGGTACCGGTCGTGGACTGGTCGATCAGGAAGTAGTTGAGCCAGTCGGATACGTCCGAAAGCGTGGCGTTCGGATTGCCGTCCTCGTTGAGGAGACGGCCGTCCTTGATCATGAAACCCAGGTGATAGATGCCGTCGGCCACCGTATTGACGAGGTTCTCGCCGAAGAAGCGCGCGGTGGCGCCGTCGTTCTGGACCAGGTGGAAACCGGTGGCGTAGCCCTTATCGTCGTCGCCGTGCAGCGCGGTCCACGCGGCCAGGCGCCCGGGGTCGGCGCGCAGATAGGCATTCAGGGAAACGACGTCCTGCACGGAGATCCAATTGTCCTTGGCGACGGCCGTCGCCGACAACGCCTGGACCAGCATCTTGTTGAGCCCATTGGCGGCATCGGCACCGCCGGCAATCTGCCGGTCGGAAATCCGCGAATCCAGGCCCGCATCCGCCATGACGAGGTCCGTGATCCGGTCGAGGCCGGAGCCGGTCGTGGAGCGATCCGTGTAGAACTGGGTCAGCCATTCGGCGACCCGGTCGACGCCGGCATTGGGATTGCCGTCCTCGTTGAGGAAGTGCCCATCCTGGATCTCGAAGCCCATGTGGTAGATGCCGTCGGCCACCGTGTCCAGCAGGCTGTCGCCCCTGTACTTCAGGTTTCCGCCGTCGTCCTGGACGAGGTGATAGCCGGTCTCCGAACCGTCCTCGTCGTCGCCGTGCAGGGTGGTCCATGTGGCGAGGAAATTCGCCCGGAGGTAGGCGTTCATGGCCACCACTTCAGCCGTCGTGAATACGCCGTCCGCCGCCGCGCCGGTGGCGGCGGCCGCCTTCAGGATCAGGCCATTCAACTGGTCGGCCGCGTTCGCGCCGCCCTTGATATCCTTGCCGTCCGTTGCACCCGCGAGTCCCGGATCGGCAAAGATGGACGTGACGATCTGGTCGAGGCCGGTGCCGGTGGTTCCAGCGACCGGGTTGGTCACGAGCGAGTAGGTCTTGACGCCGGATGTCAATGGCATGGTCGGGGCTCCAGGAATGATCGGGCGGGGCCCGCCGGAAGACTCGGGCGATCAAGGGCCGGGTCCCGGCGCTGGCTGCGGATGATGCCGGCGATTATAGTGGTCCCGGCGGCCAAGGATGACAGGGTACTGCAAATTTTTGCGCCAGGTCGGCGATGAATCGAGGGTGCGTCGGGCTCCCGGATTACGCGGAAAGGATATTTTTTCACCGATGGAGTATTCGACGGAACCGATGGTATTCGTGGACCTGGAAACAACCGGGGCGACGCCGACCGAGGACCGGATCACGGAAATCGGCATCATTCAGGTGGATACCGATGGATGCCGGGAATGGAGTCGACTCGTCAATCCGGGGGTTCGCATCCCGCCGTTCATCGAGAGCCTGACCGGAATCACGAATGCCATGGTTGCCGGAGCCCCCAGGTTCGCGGACGTGGCCGCGGAAGTCCTGGACCTCTTGAACGGCCGTGTGTTCGTGGCGCACAACGCGCGTTTCGATTACGGGTTCCTGAAGAATGAATTCGGGCGGGTCGGGCGGCCATTCCAGGCGAAGGTACTGTGCACGGTCAAGTTGTCGCGCCGGCTGTTTCCCCAGTTCCGAAGGCACAGCCTGGATGCCCTGGTGGAACGGCACGGTCTCGCCCCCGACGGTGACCGGCACCGGGCGTTGACCGATGCCAGGCTGATCCACCGGTTCTGGGAGCAGGTACGAGGGTCCTTCGAGCCCGACGTGATCGCGCAGGCCGTCGGATCATCGGTGACCCGGGAAACCCTGCCGGAGCACCTCGACCCGGCTCTGGCGGATGAATTGCCCGAGGTGCCCGGGGTCTACCTGTTCTTCGCCGAGAACGACGTACCCCTCTACGTGGGCAGGGCCGCGAACATCCGCCAGCGTGTCCTGGCCCATTTCGCGCGGGATCTTGCATCGGAAAGGGACATGGACCTGTTTCGCCAGGTCCGGCGGGTCGACTGGTCGGAAACGGGCGGCGAGACCGGCGCGCTGCTGCGCGAAGCCGTACTGGTGAAGCAACTGTGCCCGACCCGGAATCGTTCGTTGCGCGCGGTAACGGAGCTGTGCAGCTGGCAACTCGCCGAGCGCGGGGAGATGCACCTCGTACCCCAACTGGTGACCGCCGCGGAGATGGATTTCGGCCGCGGAGCCGGGCTGTACGGATTGTTCAAGACCCCGAAGGAGGCCCGGCTGGTCCTGGCCGGGCTCGCCCGTGGGCACGAACTGTGTCTTGGCCTGTTGGGACTGGAGAAGCTGCCGGCCGGCAAACCCTGCTGCGCGTTCGAGATGCGGCAGTGCCGCGGAGCCTGTGTCGGCCGCGAGGCGCCAGCGCGGCACAGCCTGCGCCTGGTGGCGGCGCTCGCCGGGTTGCAGCTCCGCGCCTGGCCCTTTCGCGGGCCGGCGATGATCCGCGAGGGGAAATGGGTGCATCTGACCGAGGACTGGCGCTATCTTGGCTCGGCGCGCGACGAGGAGGGCATTCGCGCGGCCCTGGCGTCGGCGAAGCCACCCTTCGACAGGGATGTCTATCGCATACTCGAGAAGCGGCGGGCACGCCTGGAAAGGCTGCCGTCGCAATTCCTTCCGCCGCCTACCTGAACAGGCGTTCGGCGTTCCGGAAAGCGATCTTCTCGGCGATTTCCCGGGGCAGTTGGGAAAGCCAGGTCCGGTAGCCGTCCATGATGGGACCGTATTGTTCCCAGCGGGCATCGATCCAGGTGTCCGATCCGACCAGGAAGCGATCGGGATGGCGCTCGAAGAGCCGGCGCCACTCGGGCGTCAACCTTCCGCCCTCGCCGGTGATGCCGTAGCGGTAGGAAAGTTCGCACCAGAGGGCGGGATAACGCTCCAGGTAGGCCGCAACCTTTTCCGGCGGTGTGGAAAAACCCGTGTGCGCCCACACGATTCTCGCCTTCGGATTGTGGCGGAACAGGATTTCGAGGGCCTCGTCATCGGCATGGGCATGCAGATAGAGGTTGCGTTCCACCGCGAAATCCACCGTGCGCCTGACCCATTCGGTATCGGCGGCACGGCCGGAAAGGTGGAATTCGCCGACTCCCTTGTAATAGCCGCGCCGGTATTCGGACTGGACGAGTTCGAAGATCCGCGGATCGTTCATCCAGGTCTGGATGTCGGGCCGGATGATGTAGGGCCGGATGAAGGGGACGATCCAGACGTCTTTGGGGTTGGCCTCGACGAGGGCACGGGTGCCGTCGTTGGGCCGGCTGTTGGCAAGCACCCCGGAAACTCCGGCGCGGCGGAACAGGTCCAGCACCTCCGCGACGGTGAAACGCGGCGTCGGCTCCCAGTTGTAATGCAGGTGTGCATCGAACAGGGGCAGGCGGTCCTCGGCCACCGCGACCTGCGCCGAAAACACCGCGGCGAGCGCCGCCAGGATGATGCGTTTCACAGGTGCCACGCCAGTTGTTCGTCGGCCTGGCGGAGGCGCAGGGACAGGAGGTGGGCCATATTGCGGTAGATCTTCAGCCCGATGGCCGGATGGCCGCGCAAGGTCTGTTCACCGATGCGCACGAGGACGCAGGGAGAGGCGGCGGTGACGTTGGCGCTGCGCACCTCGTTGTCCGCCAAAGCCATCTCGCCGAAACTGTCCGCCGGGCCCAGGCGGGCCAGTTCCACGTCGCCGTCCCGACCCTGCTTGGTGACCACGACCTCCCCGTCGATGATCAGGTACATGTGCAGGCCCACGCTGCCTTCCCGGATGATCGGCGCGGAAGCCTCGTAGGTGCATTTCTCGGCCTTGGCCAGGATCTCGGAGATCTCGGCCGGCGTCAGGCCCTGGAACACCTTGACCCGGTCCGCCAGCTTGAATAGAAGCCGCTGGAGGTCGTGGAACCCGAATTCCTCCTTGATCCAGCTCATGTCTGCAGTGCTTCCAGGAGTTCCTGCTCGAGTTGAACGAGAGTGGCGGTCTTGCTCAGTTCCCGGCCACTGACCAGGAAGTTATCTTCCACCCGTTCGCCGAGCGTGGCAATCTTGGCCGTCTGGACCGAGACGTTGTGGCGCGCCAGCACCAGGGCGATGCCGTGCAACAGGCCCGGACGGTCGGCCGCGACGACGGTGAGCAACTGGTGCTGTCCGCGCTCGTCGGGCCGGATGGCGACCTCCGGCGTGATCGGGAAATGGCGCACCTGGCGCGACAGGCGGGCGACGACGGGCGGTTCCAGGGGCGGCATGGTGCGCAGGCGTTCCGCGAGATCGTGCTCGATGAGGCCGATCATGTCGCGGTTCGCGAGCTGGTTCGACGGATCCAGGAGGATGAAGCTGTCCAGCGCGTATCCGTGCCGCGTCGTGTGGATCTTCGCCTCGGCGATCGAATAGCCGAGGCGGGCGAAGAAACCGCAAACGCGAGCGAACAGGTCCTTGGCGTCGAGCGTGTAGATCATGACCTGAAGGCCCCCGGCAGCGGCGGTGACCCGGGCCTTGACGACAGGAGTTTCGGGGCGCGGGCGATAGTAGAGGGTCCGCGTGTGCCACGCGATCTCGTCCGCATCGTGGCGCAGGAAGTAGACGGTGTCCAGTTGCCGCCAGAGCGGTTCCTCGATGCCGCCGCGCAGTCCGTGATAGCGCAACAGGCGCCGGGCGTCGTCCTGCCGCTCGGACAGGCTGCCCTTGGTCGGATTGGCATCCCCCCGCAAACGCCGCAGCGTGATTTGATAGAGGTCTTCCAGCAGCTTTCCCTTCCAGCCGTTCCACACTTTCGGGCTGGTGCCCCGTATATCGGCCACGGTAAGCAGATACAACGCCGTGAGCCGGCGCGGGGAGGCCACGATCTTGGCGAAATCATCGATGACTTCGGGGTCCGCCAGATCCTGTTTCTGGGCAACGGCGGACATGGTGAGATGGTGTTCCACCAGGAACGAGACCAGGTCGGCGTCCTCCCCCTCGACGCCGTGGTCACGGCAGAAGTCCCTCGCATCGACCATCCCGAGCCGGGAATGATCGCCGCCCCGCCCTTTGGCGATGTCGTGGAACAGCGCCGCGATGTAGAGCAGCCAATGCCGCTCGAAGCCCATGATGAGACGCGTGCAATAGGGATACTCGTGCGCGAATTCGGCCATGGTGAAGCGGCGCAGGTTTCGCATGACCTGAAGGATGTGCTGGTCCACGGTATAGACGTGGAAGAGGTCGTGCTGCATCTGGCCGACGATCCTCCCGAAGGCCGGCAGGTAGTGGCCGAGGATGTCGTACTGGTTCATGCGCCGCATCTCGTGCACCAGGCCGCGCTTCTGCTGGAAGAGCTGCAGGAACAGGGCCCGGTTGGCCGGATCGCGCCGGAAGGAGGCGTCGATGCGATGGCGGGCGCGCCAGAGGGCGCGCAGGGTACGCGCCGTCATCCCTTTCAACTCCGACCGTCGTTCCAGCATCAGGAAGCTGCGCAGGATGGCGCTCGGCTGTTCCTCGAAGAGATTCTCGTTACGGATGTCGAGGAGTTCCCGGATCATCTGGAAATGCTGGTCGATGACGATCGGCGCGTGATTCTGGGCCGGGAAGAGCCGAACCCCGATGTTCTGCAACAGGATGGTGTTGAGCTGGGTGACGAAGCGGGCATTGCGGAAGTAGCGCTGCATCAGCACTTCCGAGGCGCGTTTGCTCGCCGTTGCCTGGAGTTTGAACGCCTGCGCGAGCTTTTCCTGGTGGTCGAAGAGCAGGCGCTCCTCCTTGCGCCGGGCGATGTAATGCAGGCGGATACGTGCCAGGCGCAGAAAGTTCTCGGCCTGGCGGATGTGGCGCAATTCCTCGGTGGTCAGCAGGTCCCGGTCGGCGAGGCCGCGCCAGGATGTCCCGAAACGGGCTGCGCGGGCGACCCACAGGATAACGTGCAGATCGCGGAAACCGCCCGGGCTTTCCTTGCAGTTGGGTTCCAGGCTGTAAGGCGTCTCGTTGAACCGGGCGTAGCGCTCCTCCTGTTCGAGGCGCTTGGCCTTGAAGAACTTGAGCGGGTCCAGGATCCTGGCCAGCACCAACTCGAGTTGCTCGAAAAGGGAGCGGTCCCCGTCCAGGAATCGGGCCTCGAGCAGGGTGGTCTGGACTGTGATGTCGCCGCTGGACCAGGTGACGCACTCATCGATGGTCCGGACGCTGTGGCCGATCTCGAGGCCGACATCCCACAGGCCCCCGATCAGTTGCTCGATGCGGGGCTCGGTCGCGACGTCGAACCCGTCGGGCACGAGAACGAGAATATCGACGTCCGAGGCCGGGAAGAGTTCGCCGCGCCCGTATCCGCCGACGGCGGCCAGTGCCAGTCCGGAGGGCATGTCGAGTGCCGACCATATCCGCCGCAACAGGTGGTCTACACTCCTGGCGCGGCCGTGGATCAATGCCTCGGCATCACCGTTCTTCTCGAAGTCGTCCTTGAGGCGGGCCTGCTCGGTGGCCAAATCGGCCTTGAGCGCCTTCCAGAAACCCGGTTCGGTGCTGCCCTGGGCGGGAAGGGTCACGGTGTCAGGCGACGGCGTCGGGCCTCGGCGGTGCCCCGGCCGAGAGCGTCAGGACTTCGCAGCCGGTCGGCGTGACGGCGATCGTGTGCTCCCACTGGGCGGACAGGCTGCGGTCCCGTGTCACGATGGTCCAACCATCCGGCAATTCCGAAATCGCCGCCTTGCCCGCATTGACCATCGGCTCGATGGTGAAGGTCATTCCGGGCTCGAGGGTGATGCCGGTCCCCGGCTTGCCGTAGTGGAGCACCTGCGGCTCTTCGTGGAAATGCTGCCCGATACCATGGCCGCAGAATTCTCGCACCACGGAGAACCCGTGCTTCTCGGCATGGCGCTGGATGGCCGCGCCGATGTCCCCCAGGCGGGCGCCGGGGCGAACCTGTCCGATGCCCAGCCAAAGGCATTCCAGGGTGACCTGGCAGAGGCGTTTGGCGAGGATGGATGCGTCACCGACGACGAACATGCGGCTCGTGTCGCCGTGCCAGCCCGCCTTTATGGTCGTGATGTCGAGATTCACGATGTCGCCCTTCTTCAGGGGGCGGTCGTTGGGCACTCCGTGGCAGACCTGGTGGTTGACGGAGGCGCAGATCGACTTGGGGTAGGGCGGATAACCGGGCGGCGCGTAATTCAGCGGCGCGGGAATGCACCCCTGGACGTTGACCATGTGGTCGTGACAGAGGCGGTCGAGTTCGGCGGTCGTCACGCCCGGCTTCACGAACGGGGCGACATAGTCCAGGACTTCGCCGGCGAGGCGGCCGGCCACCCTGAGCATTTCTATTTCTTCCGGGGATTTCAGGGTGATGGGCATGGATCGGGGCGGAATTCGGAAACGGGGATTCTAACCTCTGGGCGGGAAAAGGCCGCACGTGCTTGAAGCCGCGTCCCGGAAAAGGCTATAATTATCAGATTGCCCGCGCCGGCCGTCCATGGCCGCCGGGCAAAATTCGCACGCCCGGCGCCGAGTGGGTGATCCCGAAATGGGTTGCAGTACGGCCGGGCGGAGGTCAACCCAATCGGAGTATCTCTCATGAGCACCACCATGCGTCAAATGCTGGAGGCGGGTGTCCATTTCGGTCACCAGACCCGCTTCTGGAATCCCCGGATGGCCCCCTTCATCTTCGGCCATCGCAACAAGATCCATATCGTCAATCTCGAGAAGACGCTCGCCAAGTACAACGAGGCGATGGCCTTCGTGAAGCAGATGGTGTCCAAGAAGGGAACCATCCTGTTCGTCGGCACCAAGCGCCAGGCGCGCGAGATCATCGCCGAGGAAGCCGGCCGGGCCGGCATGCCGTACGTGGATGAGCGCTGGCTCGGCGGCATGCTGACCAACTTCAAGACCGTCAAGCTGTCGATCAAGCGGCTGCGTGAAATGGAACAGATGGCGGAAGAGGGCGCGTTCGAGAAGATGCCGAAGAAGGAAGCACTGATGATGCAGCGCGAGATGGTGAAGCTGCAGAAGAGCATCGGCGGCATCAAGGACATGAACGGCCTCCCCGACGTGATTTTCGTGATCGACGTGGGCTATCACAAGATCGCCGTGACCGAAGCCGGAAAGTTGGGCATCCCGGTCGTCGGTGTCGTGGACACCAACCACTCCCCCGAGGGCGTCAGCTACGTGATTCCGGGCAACGACGATTCCTCCAGGGCGATCCGTCTCTATGCGCGCGGCGTGGCCGACGCGATTCTCGAGGGCAAGAGCCAGTCGATCAACGAGATCGTCCAGGCTGCGTCGGGCGACGACGAGTTCGTCGAGGTCGAGGAAGAGTCGGCCGAATAACGGTAATCCTGGCCGGCTTGAAGGTGCGGGAGGGCGCGTGGCCGCCACCGCACCATGTGCCCGGTCGAGAGCAAATATCGAATCTGGAGCAGAGCAATGGCGGAAATCACCGCAAGCATGGTGAAGGAACTGCGCGAGAAGACCGACGCGCCGATGATGGAATGCAAGAAGGCCCTGACCGAAGCCGGCGGGGACATGACGAAGGCCGAGGAAATTCTGCGCGTCAAACTCGGCAACAAGGCGACCAAGGCAGCGGCCCGCGTGACGGCCGAGGGTATCGTCGGTGTCTACCTTTCCGCGGACGGGAAGCTGGCCAGCATGGTCGAAGTCAATTGTGAAACGGACTTCGTGGCCAAGAACGACGAGTTCATCGCGCTGGCCAAGAACCTCGCGGGGCTGGTGGCCGAGAAGGCCCCGGCGGACGTGGCTGCCCTGTCCGCGCTGGACTTGCAAGGCGCGACGGTCGAAGCGACCCGGTCCGCGCTGGTCGGCAAGATCGGTGAGAACATGTCGATCCGCCGATTTGTCCGTTGCCAGGCGGAGGGGAGACTGTCGTCCTACGTCCATGGCGGGGCCAAGATCGGCGTCCTGGTGGATGTGGCCGGCGGCGACGAGCAACTGGCCAAGGATCTGGCGATGCATATCGCGGCGTCCAAGCCCAAGTCGCTGGACGCATCGGGTGTGCCGGCCGAGCTCTTGGAGACGGAGCGGCGCATCGCCGTCGAGAAGGCGCGCGAGGCGGGCAAGCCGGAGGCGATGCTGGACAAGATCGCGGAAGGCACGGTCCAGAAGTACCTGAAGGACGTGACGCTGCTCGGCCAGGTCTTCGTCAAGGCGGAGGATGGCAAGCAGACGATCGAACAGCTGCTGAAGGCAAAGGGCGCCCGGGTGGCGGGTTTTGCGCTTTACGTGGTCGGCGAGGGCATCGAGAAGAAACAGTCCGACTTCGCGGCCGAGGTCGCGGCCCAGGCTGCCGCCGCCGCCGCCAACCGCTGAGGCGGGCGCCGATGGCCGCCTACCGCCGCATCCTGCTCAAGCTGTCCGGCGAGGCCCTGATGGGCGATGATGCCTATGGCATCAATCGCGACATGCTGTGGCGTATCGTGAACGAGATCAAATCCGTCACCGACATGGGCGTCGAGGTGGGCGTGGTCATCGGCGGGGGAAACATCTTCCGCGGAGTGGCAGGAACCTCCACGGGGATGGACCGGGCCACTGCGGACTACATGGGCATGCTTGCCACGGTGATGAACGCGATGGCGCTGGCCGACGCCATGCGCCAGGCCAACGTCGCCGCGCGGGTCCAGTCCGCCCTCAACATCGAGCAGGTGGTCGAGCCTTACATCCGCGGCAAGGCCATCCGATATCTGGAAGAGGGCAAGGTGGTGGTGTTCGGCGCCGGGACCGGCAATCCGTTCTTCACCACCGACACGGCCGCCGCCCTGCGCGGATCCGAGATCGGCGCCGAGATCGTCCTCAAGGCCACCAAGGTGGACGGGATCTACACGGCGGATCCGAAGAAGGATCCGGCCGCCACCCGGTTCGCCAGGATCAGTTTCGACGAAGCCATCGGTCGCGACCTGAAGGTCATGGATGCCACGGCCTTCGCCCTCTGCCGAGACCAGAAGCTGCCTATCAACGTCTTCTCCATCTTCAAGCCCGGCGGTCTGAAAAGGGTGGTCATGGGAGAGGACGAAGGCACGCTCGTGCATTGCTAGGAGTTCTTTGAATGATCGCCGACATAAAGAGGAATGCGGAAAGCAAGATGCAGAAGTCCGTCGAGTCGCTGAAGCACGACCTCGCCAAGGTGCGCACGGGGCGTGCCCACACCGGCCTTCTGGACCACATCCAGGTTGACTACTACGGGTCGATGATGCCGCTGAACCAGGTGGCCAACGTGACGCTGCTCGACGCCCGCACGATCGCCGTGCAGCCGTGGGAAAAGGCCATGGTCGCCAAGGTCGAAAAGGCGATCCGCGATTCCGACCTGGGGCTCAATCCGGCCACCCAGGGCGAGTTGATCCGCGTGCCGATGCCGGCGCTGACGGAGGAAAGGCGCAAGGAGCTCATCAAGGTCGTCCGGCACGAAGGCGAAAACGCCAAGGTGGCGGTCCGCAACCTGCGGCGTGATGCGATCGCCCATATGAAGGAAGCTCTGAAGAAGAAGGAAGTGGGAGAAGACGAGGAGCGACGTGCCCAGGACGATGTCCAGAAACTGACGGACCGCTACGTCGCCGAGGTCGACAAACTGCTGGCCGACAAGGAAAAGGACCTGATGGCCATCTAGGCTCGACGGTCCCCGGAACATCGAACGCATGAACTTCGTCAGTTCCACCCGGGGCATACCGGAAGTCGGCGCCGTCCCGCGTCACGTGGCGATCGTCATGGACGGAAACGGCCGTTGGGCGAAGCAGCGTTTCCTGCCGCGCGTGGCAGGACACAAGAAGGGCGTCGAGACGGTGCGCCGGATTGTCGAAGCCTGCGTCGAAAGGGGGGTGGAGTTCCTGACCCTCTTCGCCTTCAGTTCGGAGAATTGGCGCCGGCCTGCCGACGAGGTCTCGTTTCTCATGGACCTGTTCGTGTCCGCCCTGAAAAACGAGATCGCGCGGCTGCACCGCAACGGAATCCGGCTCAGGGTGATCGGCGACCTCGGCCGATTCGAGCCCCGGCTGGTCGAATTGATAGGGCGCGCCCAGGAAACCACCGCCGGCAACGACCGGCTCACCCTGACGATTGCGGCCAATTACGGCGGGCGGTGGGATCTGGTGCAGGCGATGAACCGGCTGGCGATCGAACTGCCCGGGTCTGCAGGCCGTTGGACGGAGGCGGAACTGGCTTCCCGACTGTCCATGGCCTATGCGCCGGAGCCCGACCTGTTCATCCGTACCGGTGGCGAACAACGGATCAGCAATTTCCTCGTGTGGCAACTCGCGTACACCGAGTTCTATTTCACGGACCTGCTGTGGCCGGAGTTCGACTCGGCCGCCCTGGGCGACGCCATCGCGTCCTACCAGCGTCGCGAGCGCCGATTCGGGCGTACCAGCGAGCAGCTTGCAACCCCCCCGATGGCTGGCGCCGCCATCAACGAGACCCGAATCCAAGATGCTTAAGACGCGGGTGATCACCGCGTTGTGCCTTCTCGCCGCCTTCCTGGTGGTCCTGTTGTGGTTGCCGAAACCCGCTGCCGCCGCGGCCTTTGGCCTCGTGGCGGTCCTGGCGGCCTGGGAATGGGCGGGTTTGATGAAGATCGGGCCGACGGGCCGCATACTCTTTGGCGCCGTGATTGCGGCCTGCTGTCTGGCCGCATACCACCAGTCGAACCTGGCGTTGCCGGGGCTCTGGTGGCTCTCCGCCGCCTTCTGGGTATTGCTCGCGCCCGTCTGGCTGGCCAGGCGTTGGACCCTTTCCGCCAGCGCCTTCCTGGGATTCGTCACGGGGTGGGTGCTGATCGTTCCCACTTGGGCGGCCATGGTGGACCTGCACAGCCGTGGCGCCGGTTACCTGTTCGGCGCGATGGCGGCCGTCTGGGTGGCTGATATCGCCGCCTATTTCGCGGGACGCGCGTTCGGGCGCCACAAGCTGGCACCGGCGATCAGTCCCGGAAAGACCTGGGAAGGCGCCGGTGGCGGTGTCGGCGGTGTTCTGGCCTACGCCGCGGTCGTCGCCGCCTTGTTCTTTCCGGAGATCCTCGGCCATGCCGGAAAGCTGGCGATCGGCGCTGCACTTCTCGTGCTCTTGACCGCGGTCAGCATCCAAGGCGACCTTTTCGAATCCCTGGTCAAACGGCAGGCCGGGGTCAAGGACAGCAGCGGCCTGCTCCCCGGACACGGGGGCGTCCTCGACCGGATTGACAGCCAGACGTCCGCACTGCCGCTCGTCGCTTTGTTTCTGGCGGTCGTTGCCCGATGACCCAGGGCGTCACCATTCTCGGAGCGACGGGCTCCATCGGCACCAGCACGCTCGACGTCCTGGCGCGCCATCCTGACCGTTTCGACGTCGTTGCGCTGACGGGGCACAGCCGCCTCGACGTGCTGGCGGCCCAATGCCGACGATTCCGTCCCAGATACGCGGTGGTCGCGTCCGCGCTGGATGCGGAACGCCTGCGGCACCTTGTGGGGACCGATATCGGCCCGTTGCAGATCCTGCACGGGCCGCACGCCCTCGAGGAAGTCGCGGCGCTTCCGGAAGCGGACATCGTCATGGCGGCGATCGTGGGCGCCGCCGGCCTGCCCGCCAGTCTGGCCGCGGTCCGCACGGGGAAGAAGGTCCTCCTTGCGAACAAGGAGTCGCTGGTGATGGCCGGGCCGGTGTTCATGGCCGAGGTCGCCCGTTCCAAGGCAAGTCTCCTTCCGATTGATAGCGAACATAACGCAATATATCAATCGCTTCCACAAGGTTTCTCAGGTGGATTCGAGAAGAACGGAATCCGCCGCCTGATCCTGACGGCCTCGGGTGGGCCGTTTCGCACGGCGGCATTGGAGCATTTGGCGTCCGTCACTCCGGATCAAGCCTGCGCGCATCCGAACTGGGTGATGGGCCGCAAGATATCGGTGGATTCCGCCACCATGATGAACAAGGGGCTGGAGGTGATCGAGGCCCATTGGTTGTTCGACGCCCCGGCCGACCGGATCGCCGTGGTGATCCATCCGCAAAGCGTCGTCCATTCCATGGTCGAGTACGTGGACGGTTCGGTGATCGCCCAACTGGGGAATCCGGACATGCGGACACCGATCGCACATGCCTTGGGTTTTCCCAGCCGCATAGAAGCCGGCGTGGGATCCCTGGATTTCTTCGCGACGGGACCATTGGAATTCGCACCTCCCGACCTCGATCGGTTCCCGTGCCTCGGCTTGGCCTATCGGGCACTGGCGCAGGGCGGCAACGCGCCGGCCGTCCTCAATGCGGCGAACGAGGTGGCGGTGGCGGCCTTCCTGGAAGGCCGGTTGCCCTTCCTGGCCATATCGGAGGTCATCGCCGGAGCCCTGGATGCCGTCCCGCAATCGGCGATCCGGGATCTGGGCGATGTGCTCGAGGCGGACCGCCATGGCCGTGCCGTGGCCCGCGCCACAATTGAAGCACGCCGGTGATGGGCACCATCCATCCAGCGGTCTACCTGGCTTCCTTCGCCTTCGGCCTGGGCATCCTGATCTTCTTCCACGAGTTCGGGCACTTCGTCGCGGCACGGGCCTGCGGTGTCAAGGTGTTGAAGTTTTCGGTCGGGTTCGGACGCGCCATCCTGTCAAGGCGGCTCGGCCGCGACGGGACGGAATGGGCCCTGGGCGTCTTCCCGCTCGGCGGATACGTCCGGATGCTCGACGAACGCGAAGGCCCCGTTCCGGATACCGATCTCGGCCGAGCATTCAACCGCCAATCGGTGGCGCGGCGGATGGCCATCGTCGCCGCCGGCCCCCTGGCCAATTTCGTGCTGGCGATCATCCTCTATTGGCTGGTGTTCATGGGCGGCGTCGACGAGTTGAGACCGGTGCTCGCGAAGCCGCCGGAAGGTTCGCCGGCCGCCATTGCCGGTGTCGCCGACGGGGAGTTGATCAGGGCCGTCGATAAACGCCCGGTGGAAACCTGGAGCGAGGTTCGCTGGGCGATCCTGAAGGCCGGCGTCGATCGCAAGGCCGTCGAGTTGGAAGTGATGAATCCGAAGGGCGAGATCGCATTCCATCGCCTGGAGACGGCCGTGGTGTCCTTCGCCGACGGCGAGGCGAAGGATCCCCTGAAGGATCTCGGGCTTCGCCTGTTCCGGCCGCGAATTCCGCCATTGATCGGGCAGGTCGTCGACGGCTCCGTGGCGGAGCAGGCGGGCCTACGGGCCGGCGACCGTTTCCTGGAGGTGGATGGGAAGCCGGTCGCGGACTGGTCGGATGTCGCCGGCGGGATAAGGGCGGCGCCCGGGCGCGAGATCGTCCTGGTCGTGGAGCGGAACGGGCACGAGTTGTCGTTGCGGGTCACGCCGTCGGCGCATGCGGAAGGCAAGGCGACCGTCGGGCGCATCGGGATTGCGGTCCGGGAATCGGATTACCCCCGGGAGGCACTGTTCGCGCGTATCCGCTACGGACCTCTGGAAGCGGCCGAAAGGGCGGTGGGCCAGACCTGGGAAACCACGACCTTCAGCTTTGCCATGATCGGGCGGATGCTTACCGGAGACGTGTCCTGGCGCAACCTGTCCGGGCCGGTCACGATCGCCGATTACGCCGGCCAGTCGGCGAGCCTCGGAGCCAGCCAATACCTGCGTTTCCTGGCCCTCATCAGCATCAGCCTCGGGGTGCTGAATCTGCTTCCCATCCCGATATTGGATGGGGGGCATTTGATGTATTATTCGGCGGAAATTCTAAAGGGTGGACCCCTGTCCGAACGGGCCATGGAAATAGGCCAGCAGATCGGTCTCGTCCTGCTCGGATTGTTGATGGCCTTCGCGTTCTATAACGATATCTACCGCCTCGTCTCGGGCTGACTCCATGAAGAAATCGACGATCGCCGGCCTGGTTGCGGCCGTCTTTGCCAGTTCCGCCCAGGCGTTCGATCCCTTCGTGGTCAAGGATATCCGCGTCGAGGGAATCCAGCGTACCGAGGCCGGCACGGTATTCAGCTACCTGCCGGTCAAGGTCGGTGAGACGATGTCCGATGACAAGGCTGCCCAGGCCGTCAAGGCGCTGTTTGCCACCGGGTTCTTCAAGGACGTGCGTCTCGAGATCGAGGGCCAGGTGGTGGTGGTGATCCTGGAGGAGCGCCCGGCCATCGCGGCGGTCGACTTCACCGGTCTCAAGGCGTTCAAGAAAGAGGACATCCTGAAGGGTTTCCGGGAGGTCGGATTGGCGGAATCGCGAATCTTCGACCGGTCCCTGCTCGAGAAGGCCGAAAAGGAACTGAAGCGCCAGTACATCAGCATGGGCCACTATGCGGCCGAGATCACCACGACCGTGACTCCGCTGGAGCGCAATCGGGTTGGCATAAACTTCGCTGTTGACGAGGGGCAGGTCGCGAAGATACGGCAGATCAATATCGTGGGTGCCACGGCCTTCAGCGAGAAGGACCTGCTCGAGGAATTCGTCCTGCGCACGCCCGGACTGCTGACCTGGTACACGAAGAACGACCAGTACTCCAAGCAGAAGCTGTCGGGAGACCTGGAAAAACTGCGTTCATTCTATCTGGACCGCGGATACCTCGAGTTCAGCATCGACTCGACGCAGGTGTCGATCACGCCGGACAAACGCGACATCTATATCAGCATCAGCGTCACGGAAGGCGACAAGTACAAGATCAGGTCCGTCGCGCTGGCCGGCGAACTGCTGTTGCCGGAGGAGGAACTCGTCAAGCTGGTGGCGACCGCGCCGGGCGACGATTTCTCCCGCGAAAAGATAACGCGGACGACGAAGGCGATCAGCGACCGGCTCGGAAACGAGGGATACGCATTCGCCAACGTGAATGCGGTGCCGGAAATCGATCGGGTGAAGCGCGAGGTCGCGTTCACGATTCTCCTCGACCCCGGCCGGCGCACCTATGTCCGGCAGGTCAATATCACCGGTAACACGCGCACGCGGGACGAGGTGGTCCGGCGGGAAATGCGGCAGATGGAAGCCAGTTGGTACGAAGGGGACAAGATCAACAAGTCCCGTGCCCGGGTGGACAAGCTGGGTTACTTCGACGAAGTGACGGTGGAGACCCCGCCGGTTCCCGGAACGACCGACCAGGTGGACGTGAATATCAACGTGAAGGAAAAGCCCACCGGGAGCGCGATGATCGGCGCGGGCTTCTCCAGTTCGGAAAAATTCATCCTGTCCGGTTCCGTCCAACAGCAAAACCTGTTCGGCAGCGGCAAGACGGTCGGGGTGGGACTCAACACCAGCAAGATCAACAAGGTGTATTCGTTTTCCTACACCGATCCGTATTACACGATTGACGGCATCTCGCGCGGATTCGACGTGTATCACCGCAACACCGATACGACGAGTCTGAGCATCGGATACTACGGGGCGCGGTCCACGGGGGCCGGAGTCCGATACGGATTGCCGATCGGTGAAGACGACTCGATCACGGTGGGTCTGGCAATAGACGGCACCCGCCTTCGCGTCACGAAAGACAGTCCGCAGCGCTACCAGGACTACGTCAAAGATTTCGGCGACTCGTCGACGACTGTCCTGGCCAACGCGGGATGGGCCAAGGACACGTTGGACAGCAGAATCTATCCGACCACCGGCACGGTCTGGAGGATCGGGGGAGAACTGGCCATCCCGCCCGCCTCCCAGCGTTACTACAAGGCGCTGGCGCAGCACCAGAAGTACGTTCCCTTTGGACGCAACCTGACGCTTGCATTGAACGCGGAGTTCGGTCTGGCCAACGGTTACGGCGGCAAGCAATTGCCATTCTTCAAGAACTTCTACGTAGGCGGCATCGGATCGGTCCGGGGTTATGAAAGCGGCTCGCTGGGCCCGGTGGATCCCAAGACGAACGAACGCCTCGGGGGCACCAAGCGGTTGGTGGCCAACGCCGAGTTCCTGTTTCCCATGCCCGGAATGGGGCTGGACAAGTCGGTTCGGCTCGGGGCATTCGTCGATGCCGGGCAGGTCTGGGGTTACGGAGAAAAGATGAGCCTGGGGTCCCTGAAATACTCTGGTGGGATTTCTCTGGCTTGGAGTTCCCCGTTGGGACCCCTCAAATTCAGCCTTGCGCACCCGCTCAACAAGAAGCCCAACGACAAGCTTCAACGGCTGCAGTTCCAGATGGGAACGACATTTTGAAGGTGCCGACGATGGACGCACCGAGGAGGTTGGCTCTTATGAAGAAGATTCCTCTTGGCCTGATGTTGGTGATGCTGGGGGCGACTCCGGCCATTGCCGACGCCGATGGGAAGATCGGGTTCGTCAGTACCGAACGCATCCTGCGCGATGCGCCGGCGGCCGTCAAAGCCCAGAAGAAGCTCGAGAAGGAATTCGAGAAGCGCGGGCAGGACTTGCAGAACCTGGAGAAGCAACTGCAGAAGATGCAGGAGAATCTGGAGAAGAACGGTCTGACGATGGCCGAGTCGGAGCGGCGCAACAAGGAAAGGGAGTTCAACGACCTCAGCCGGGAATTCCAACGCAAACGCCGCGAGTTCGGGGAAGACCTCAATCAGCGGCGGAACGAGGAGTTGGCCACGGTCATCGAGCGCGCGAACAAGACGATCAAGCAGATTGCCGAGGCCGAGAAGTATGACATCATCTTCCAGGAAGCGGTGTATTTCAATCCGCGCATCGATATCACTGACAAGGTGATCAAGGCACTGGGCGACGGCCCGGGCAAATGAGGTTGTCCCGGTGGCGGTATCGCTTGCCGAAATCGTGGCGCGCTTCGGCGGCGAACTGGTCGGCCCTGGGAATCTGTTGATCGACGGGACCGGGACGCTGGTGGGAGCGCGTTCCGGTCAGATTGCCTTCCTCGCCAATCCCCGCTACACGGACCAGCTCGGTTCGACGCATGCATCGGCGGTAATACTCGGGCCCGAGGTTGCCGCCGATTGTCCGGTGGCGGCGATCGTCACCCCGCAGCCTTACCTGTATTTCGCGCGACTGTCCGGCTGGCTGTACCCGGCGCCCGCGGTCACGCCTGGCGTCCACCCCACCGCCGTGGTCGAGTGCCATGTGCCGGAGGGCGTGTGCGTGGGTCCGCTCGCATGGATCGGAACCGATGTCACGCTCGGAGAGGGGGTGGTGATCGGCAGCCATTGCAGGATCGGCGCCCGCAGCATGGTCGGAGAAGGATCCCGACTGCATGGCGGCGCCACGATCTATCCGGAGTGTGTCGTGGGCAACCGCTTTCTCGGCCATTCGGGTTGTGTCATCGGGGCAGACGGTTTCGGCTTTGCCCTCGACGAAGACCGCAGGTGGGTGAAGATTCCCCAGACCGGACGGGCGGTGATCGGCGACGATGTGGAAGTCGGCGCGAACACGACCATCGACCGGGGGGCGCTCGAAGATACGGTCATCGGCGACGGCGTCAAGCTGGACAACCAGATCCAGGTGGGACACAACGTTCGCATCGGCGCCCATACGGCCATGGCCGGTTGCGTGGGGATCGCGGGCAGCGCACGCATAGGCGCCCGATGCACCGTCGGAGGGGGTTCGATCATTCTGGGCCACCTGGAGATTGCCGACGATGTGCACATCTCGGCCGGGACCCTCGTGGGCAAATCGATCCGTTCGGCCGGCACCTATTCCGGCACCGTACCGTTCCTGGAGCACCGGGAATGGCTTCGCAATTTTGCGCACATCCGGCGACTCGAGGCCATGTCCGAGAGGATTCGCGCGCTGGAGGCACGCCTCGCTACCCTGGAGAATCGCCCATGACCGCCATGGACATCCATGCCATCCTGGAACACCTGCCCCATCGTTATCCCCTCCTGCTCGTCGATCGCGTCTTGGATGTGGTGCCTGGCGAGTCGATCACCGCGATCAAGAACGTCAGCATCAACGAGCCGTTCTTTCCCGGCCATTATCCGCACCACCCGGTCATGCCGGGCGTGCTGATCGTCGAGGCCATGGCCCAGGCGGCAGCGATCCTTTCATTCAGGACCATGGGCGGCAAGCCCGACGAGAATTCGGTGTATTACTTCGTGGGAATCGACGGGGCCCGTTTCAAACGCCCGGTCGGACCGGGCGACCAGTTGGTACTGGAGGTGCGGATCACCGCGAACAAGAGGGGCATCTGGAAGTTCGCCGGGCAGGCCAAGGTCGATGGTCAGATCGCGGCGGAGGCGGAGCTGATGTGTACCGTGCGTGAATTGGCATGACGGCCGTTCATCCGACCGCTGTGGTCCATCCCGGGGCGGAGTTGGGTTCCGGGGTGGAGATCGGGCCCTATACCGTCGTCGGCGAACACGTGCGGATCGGCGACGGAACCTGGGTCGGGCCGCACGTGGTCATCGGCGGCCATACCACCATCGGTGAGCAGAATCGGATTTTCCAGTTCTCGTCCATCGGGGAAGTGCCCCAGGACAAGAAATACGCCGGCGAGCCGACCCGACTGGAAATCGGGGATCGGAACACCATTCGAGAATTCTGCACGCTGAATTGCGGGACGGTTCAGGATCGTGGACGGACCAGCCTGGGCAACGACAACTGGATCATGGCCTACGTGCACCTGGCTCACGATTGCCTGGTGGGGAACAACACCATCTTTGCGAACAATGCGCAACTGGCGGGCCATGTGGAAGTGGGGGACTGGGCAATCCTCGGCGGATTCACCGTCGTGCACCAGTTCGTGCGCATCGGCGCCCACAGCATGACGGCCATGGGGACGATCCTGCTGCAGGACCTGCCCCCCTACGTGATGGCCTCCGGCAACACGGCCGAGCCGCACGGGATCAATTCCGAGGGCCTCAAGCGGAGGGGTTTCGGCGCCGAAGGCATCGTCGCCATAAAACGGGCCTACAAGACGCTGTACAAGTCCGGGCTCGCCCTCGGCGATGCCCGTCAGGCCATCGCCGTCGATGCGACCAACCATCCGGAACTCTCGCATCTGGTCGAGTTCCTGGACAGGGCCGGCAGGGGAATCATCCGATAAATGCCCCCCCGCATCGCGATGGTCGCCGGCGAAGCCTCGGGCGACCTGCTGGCCGCCCATCTGATCGCCGCACTGCGCAAACGGTTGCCGGATGCCGAGTTCGCAGGCATCGGCGGGCCGCGCATGGAGGCGGAGGGTTTTGACGCGTGGTGGCCCGCGGAGCGCCTCGCGGTGCGCGGGTATGCGGAGGTCTTGCGCCACTACCGTGGCATCACCAGGATTCGACGGAACCTGCTGGCAAGGTTGCTGAGCGACCCGCCGCAGGTGTTCATCGGCGTAGACGCGCCCGATTTCAACCTCTGGTTGGAGGCAAGACTGCGCCGCGCGGGCATTCCGGCGGTGCATTACGTCGGTCCCTCGATCTGGGCGTGGCGCCGGGGGCGGTTGCCGAAGATCGCCAAGTCCGTCTCCCGCATTCTTGCGCTCTTCCCGTTCGAACCGGAGATCTACCGGCAGGCCGGCGTGCCGGTCAGTTATGTGGGACACCCGCTGGCCGACATGATTCCGGTCGAGGTGGATTCGCGGGCCACGCGCGAGAAGCTGGCCCTCAGTCCTGCGGGCCCGGTCATCGCCCTGCTTCCGGGGAGCCGGCAATCCGAATTGCGCTACATGGCCGGGCTCTATGTCGAGACGGCCGTCCTCCTGTACGAGCGGTTTCCAACGGCCATCTTCCTGGTGCCCCTCGTGTCGCGCGAGACCCGGGTGATATTCGAGGAGGCAATGTGGGCGCATGGCGCTCAGGATCTGCCGTTCAAGCTCCTGTTCGGCCACGCCCAGGATGCCTTGGCTGCGGCGGATGCGGCCCTGGTGGCCAGCGGCACGGCCACCCTGGAGGCGGCTCTCACCAAGACGCCCATGGTGATCACGTACCGGATGTCGCCCTGGTCATGGAAATTGATGCGACGAATGCGGTATCAACCCTGGGTCGGCCTGCCAAACATCCTCGCCAGACGCTTCATCGTTCCGGAGTTCCTCCAGGACGACGCCACGGCGGAGAACCTCGCGCAGGCCCTCGGCAACCTCCTCGAGGATCGTCAGGTGGGCGAAGCCTTGCGCGGGATCTATCGTCAACTCCATGTCGCCCTCCGCCAGGACACCGCGACGCGGGCGGCGGACGCCGTCATCGCGAGCCTCACCGGTTCATGAACGGCATCTGCGGCGTCGATGAGGCGGGCCGTGGGCCCCTTGCCGGCCCCGTACTCGCGGCTGCCGTCATCCTGGATCCGGATTGGCCGGTGGCCGGGCTCGCCGATTCGAAGAAACTGACTGCCCGGGCGCGTGAGAGGTTGGCGGCGGAGATCCGGGAAAAGGCGCGGTGCTGGAGTCTCGGCCGGGCGGAAGTGGCCGAGATCGATGCCTTGAACATCCTGCGCGCAACGCTGCTTGCGATGCGACGTGCCATCCAGGGCCTGAGCGAACCTCCGACCGAGATCCTGGTCGATGGCAACCGCTTGCCCGAAGGACTGACCATTCCGGCGCGGGCGATCGTCGGCGGTGACGCCCTGGTGGCCGAAATATCGGCGGCATCCATCCTGGCCAAGACGGCCCGGGATGCCGAAATGCTCACGCTGCACGTCCTCTATCCCGATTACGGCATGGATCGCCACAAGGGGTATGGGACGACCGAACATCTAATGGCCCTGAATCGTTACGGCCCGACACCATGCCATCGGCGAAGTTTTTCGCCCGTGCGCGAGGCCGTCGGGCCGTTCCCGCCGGGTGAGGCCCGCGGCTGAAGGCCGCCGACCCGACCCGTCGTCGCCCCCGGGCGTCAATTCCTGACCCATCCGTCGAACCGGTACGCCGGTTCGCGGAATAATATTGGCATAGCTCGGCGGAACCGATTCGAACGCATCGCGTCCGCCCCCCCACCTGCGGAATGAAGACAACGATGAAGAACGACGTTCGTGTGCGTCATGTGGCATCCCGGGACAACCCGGTCTTCAAGCGACTGAGGGCCTTGCGCGAAGGAAATCGGGAGGGCCGCAAGTCGGGACTGGCGCTCCTCGAGGGGCCGCATCTCCTTGCAGTGGCCATCGCCGGGGGACATCGACCGGAACTGCTGGCGGTGCGTGAGACGTGGGCCGAGGACGAGGAGGTGAGGGGACTGGTGAAAAGCGCGGATTGCGCGGAGGTGGTGTCGCTGGACGAACGCCTGTTCAAGGCGATTTCCGATCTCGCGAGCCCCGCCTCCATGTTGGCGGCGGTGCCGATTCCGGCGCCGGCGCAGGCCCTGGATGCCAGGGGCTGCGTGGTGATCGACGGACTTCAGGACCCCGGAAATGCCGGGACGATACTCCGTTCCGCCGCCGCAGCGGGGATCGGCCAGGCCTTGTTTTCCAGCGGCACGGTGGCGGCCTGGTCGCCTCGGGTACTGCGGGCGGCGCAGGGGGCCCACTTCTCCCTGCGAATTCTGGAAACCGAGGACCTGGAGGGAACCCTCTCGGCCTACCCTGGCAAGGTCATCGCCACGGTGGCGAGGGGCGGCCGTCCTCCATGGGCGCTGGATTTGAGGGGACCCGTGGCGTGGGTGTTCGGCAACGAGGGGGCCGGTCTTCCGCAGCAGACCATCGACCTCGCCGACGCGCTGGTGACGTTGCCCATGTCGGGGGAGACCGAGTCGATCAATGTGGCGGCCGCCGCCGCCGTATGTTTTTTCGAAGCAGTACGACAAGTCGGGGATGAAAAATGAGAAATCGAATCGCCAGTGCATGCATTCTGGCCGCCATGGCCGCGAAGGGGGGATTTGCCGCCGAGGAGGTGGCGATGGTGGAGGACACCGGGGAACTTCCGGTCGTGCTTTCCGCATCACGGTTGCAACAGACCGCCGACGAGGCGCCGGCCGCAATCTCGGTCCTGGATCGGGAAACGATCGCCCTTTCCGGGGCCCGCCAGGTGTCGCAGCTGTTCGCGATGATTCCCGGTTTCGTGGTCGGTCACCTGAGCGGCAATTCGCCGGTGGTCGCCTACCACGGCTTGTCCGACCCCTACTCGCGGCGGATGCAGGTTCTCGTCGACGGCATCTCCATATACAGCCCGCTTTACGGCGGGGTCGAATGGGCGGAACTGCCGATCGCCGTCGAGGACATCGACAGGATCGAGGTCGTGAGAGGTCCTAACGCCGCGACTTACGGCGCGAATGCCTTCCTGGGCACCATAAACATCCTGACCCGTGATCCGGCGACGGCGAGCGGTGCGTCGGTCAGCGTCAACGCGGGCGAAGCCGGAATCGCCGATGCGTATTTCAGCGCGGCCGGGCACGGCGAGGATTGGCGGTATCGGATATCCGCGGGACAGAGAGCGGACAAGGGTTTCGTCGGGCTTCCCGACTCGAGCCGTTTGACCTTCGTGAACCTGCGGGGCCATTTCCGCCTGTCGGGCCAGGACCAGGTGGAAGCCATCGTCCGCCAGAGCAGTGGCGTGCAGGAACAGGGTTACTACGACAGTGTCGGGAACGGTCCCCGCCAGCGGGAAACCGAGAGCCGGACCTTGAATCTTCGCTGGACCAGGGCATCGGGGCCGGACGATGAAATGTGGGTCCAGTTCTCCTCCCAGCGTCGGCGCAACGAGGAGGCTTTGGACCTCGCGGCATCCTGGCGCTCACCGATACCGCCGCGGCCGGTGTTTCCGTTCTCCATCCGGGTGAGTTCCGATTACGAATCCCGCCGTGACGAACTCGAGTTCCAGCAAACCGCGCGATTGGGGCACGCATTGCGCGGCGTCTGGGGAGGCCAGTACCGGCAGGACGGGGTCCGGTCTTATCCGTATTTCTACCGCGACGGGTGGGTGACATCGGATCTGTCCCGCCTGTTCGGCAACCTCGAGTGGAATCCGGCGCGCGGCGTTCTCGTCCACGGCGGCGCGATGTTCGAGACCAACTCGATTTCGGGCGGGTCCCTGTCGCCCCGCCTGTCCCTGAGCCTGTCGCCCGTCGCCGGACACACCCTGCGGGTGGGCGCCTCGGTGGCGCGTCGGACGCCGACCCTGTTCGAGAACGACGGCAACCAGTCCTTCCCGATGCCTGAATCGATCAAGGCCTATCTGCGCTTCCTGCTGACGCTGCCGTTGCCGCCGGCGACCCGGTCCGCCATCGCGGGTTACCTGACGCGGCCGTTGTTCACGCGGTATCTGGCATCGGGAAAGGTGGGTGACGAGCGGGTGCTCTCGCGGGAGGTCGTCTATATCGGCACGCTTCCGTCCAACGGGGCTTTCTGGGAACTGCGGTGGTTCAACGACCAGTTCAAGGGATTCATCGCGCCATACGACGTGCCCTATTCCACCCCGTTCAATGCGACGACGAAGGATTTCGCGAACCGGGACTGGGCACGCGAGCACGGGGTCGAACTGTCCGTCAAGGCGCGTCCCTGGGTGGGAGGGCTCGTCCAGGTCGGTGCCTCGCGAAACATCATCGAGTCGTCATCGGGCGACAACAATGCCAGTGGTCCCATGGGAACGTTCAGCACGCTCTTCGGCCAGGAACTGGGATCGGACCTGGTCGTTGCCGTCGGGTACCGGCGGATCGGTTCGATGACCTGGCTGGGAACGGGCGGCACCCGCATGCCGGCGTATGACACATGGGATTTTCGGCTGGCCAAGAAACTGCGATGGGCTGGCGAGCGGGTGGAGCTCGGCTGGGTGACCCAGCAGGCCCGCGGACGCGAACTGGAGATCGTCAATTCGGTTCCCCGCCAGCGCGTATCCTTCCTGCAGCTGCGCGTCGGCATCTGATCGCATAGAGACGGGCTTAGAACCCCTAACAGAATGAAGCACGCCTGCGTTGGCCCCGGAATGCGGATGATCGCGCGAAGCGCGGC
>DAOLKI010000002.1:0-31389 GCA_035331665.1 Rhodocyclaceae bacterium | reverse complement strand
GCCGGCGGCCGCCAAGGCGGCACCGGCTGCGGCGAAGCCCGAGGCAGCGGCCAAGAACGAGCCCGTCGCGGCCAAGGCCGAAGGCGGCGTCTCCGCGGGTCCGGCCCCCACCGCGCCGGCGCCGGCTCAGTTGGCGATGGCCGCCCCCGGCGGAGGGGAGGCGAATGCCTTCAACCGGCTGCTCAAACCCGCCGAAAAACGCAATCCGGCACCGCCGGACGACGGCATCCATGACCCGACGAACGACGGTACCCACGCCCTCATGGCCCCGCTCGCGGCCTACGCGGGCCTGCCCAGGAGCCTTGCCGGCAATCGCATCAACTGGGTCGACGCGCTGGGCCAGAAGAAGATCGACCCGCGCTGGGACCGTACGGACATGAAGGCCGAGCCGGTCATCATGGACATGAACGTGGTGCGCGAAGTGAAGGGATCCATGCCCGACGTGGTTTATCCCCACAAGCAGCACACGGAGTGGCTGGACTGCTCGAACTGCCACCCGGCCATCTTCGTGCCCCAGAAGGGCGCCAATGCAATCAGCATGGCGTCCATCCTGCTCGGCGAAAAATGCGGCGTGTGCCACGGCAAGGTGGCGTTCCCGGTCTCGGAATGCCGCCTGTGCCACTCGAAGAAGAAGGAACCGGCCGCCGCCCGCACCCAGGCCCAGGCCCCGGCTCCGGCCGCGAAATGAATTCACGGACCCCCAGCCCCATGAAGACGATCATCGCCTCCCTCGCACTGTTGGCCGTGGCACTCCCCGCGGCCGCCCAGGGCACCGCCAACGGCGCCGCCAGCGCCGCCTCCCGCCTCGCGGCGGCCCCACAGGACCGTGACCAGGTGGCCTTCACCGTCGAATCCGTCGGGAAACTGCTGGAGACCTCCTCCGCCGCCCGGCAGATCGAAGCCAGCAAGGTCCCCGAGGCCCTCGCCCGACAAGGCCGCGCCCGGGAACTTCATGCCGGGGCGAGGGCCGCCCTGGATGCCGGCGATCTCGCCAGGGCTTCCGCCTTGCTCACCGAGGCCCGCGCGGTGTTCTTCGAGGGCGTGCGCCTTGCCGCCCCCGAGGAGGTCACGGCGAAGAAGCTGGAAACCGACTACAACACGCGCCTGGAGAGCGTGAAGGCGCTGCTCGGCGCCTATCGTCGCGTCGCCAGCGAGAAGGGCGGCGCCGCCAAGGGCGTGTCCGAAACCATCGGGCAGATCGAGAAGTTCATGGCGACCGCCGCCAGCCACGCCCAGGCGGGGCGCTACAAGGAGGGCCGGGGGGAACTGGACCGGGCCTACCTGGTGGCCAAGGCCGGCGTCAGCGGTTTGCGCAGCGGCGACACCCTGGTCCGGTCCCTGCATTTCGCGACCCGGGAGGAGGAGTTCCACTACGAGGTGGACCGCAACAACACACACCAGATGCTGATCCGTGTCCTGCTCGAGGAAAAGCGGGCGGCGGAAAGGGTCGATGGGATGGTGCAGGTCTTCGTTGCCCGCTCGCAGGAACTGCGCGGCCAGGCCGACGCCGCGGCCGCCCGGCGGGACTACCCGGAGGCCATCCGGCTGCTCGAGGAATCGACGGCCGAGCTGGTGAAGGCCATACGCAATGCGGGTGTCTTCATTCCGGGTTGACGGCCGCCGATCCATCCTGAGCGCATGGACCCGCGCCGTCCTCCTGCTGGCGGCGATTGCCGCGACCCCGCCGCCGGCCTTCGCCCAACAGGAATGGCTGCCGCTGCGGCGGGACGGCGTCCACGACCCACGCGGCCCGGCCATCGGCCAATTGCAGGAGCCCGCGGAGGCGCTGGCGAAGCTCGCCCCGGACACGACGGGAAACCTGGTGCGCTGGGTGGAGGCCCTCGAGAAGGGCCAGATCGCGCCGCGCGAGAAACTTCGCCCGCAGACCCAGGTGCGGGAACTGGACAAGGATATCCTGCTGAACCTGCGCGGCGGCATGCCGATCGTTCGCTTTCCGCACCTGGCGCACACGCGCTGGCTGGACTGCGACAACTGCCACGATCACCTGTTCAAGGCCCAGGCGGGCGCCACCAAGTTCTCCATGTTCGCCATCCTGCAGGGCGAGCAGTGCGGTGTCTGCCACGGCGCGGTGTCCTTCCCCCTGACGGAGTGCTATCGCTGCCACAGCATCCTGCGCCCCGGCCAGGGGCGCAGCGTGGCGGGCACGCCCGCCCCGCCGGCCGCCCCTTTCGGGAACGCCCGGTGAGGCGGCCTGGGCGCAACCTCGTGCGCGCGCTGGCCGCGGTGCTCGTCGCCACGTCAGTCCCTCCCGCCTCCGGAGAGTATGCGGATGTGGTGCTGAACCGGCGCGCCGAGAAGGAAGGTGTCCGCCCGGTGGTCTTTCCCCACTGGTTCCACCGGATCCGGTTCCGCTGCAAGGTCTGTCATCAGGAACTGGGTTTCCGGATGCGGGTCGGTACGAACGACTTCCGCATGGCCGACATCATCGACGGCAAGTTCTGCGGCGCCTGCCACAACAACGACGTGGCCTGGGGACCCGAGCGCTGCGATCTTTGCCATTCGGGCAAGCCCGGCCTGCCGACGGGCATCTACGGAGGGCACGAGACCAATGGCCCGGGACGCTGGTAGGTCGCCATGGCGGCGGGCGCTGGCGCTCGTCGCCGCAACGGCATTGCTCGCCGGGTGCGCCGCCGAGCACGGGGCCACGGTGCGTTCCCGCGAGCGGGGAACCCTGTCTCCAATCCGGACGATCCAGGGAGGACGCCTGGCGACGCGTGTTGACGCCCTGGGCACGCCGAACCCCGGGGCCCTCGGCGGCTTCCAACCGCTCGTCTTTCCCGTCGCCGTGGCGATGGCCGGTCCCGACCTCTACATCGCCGACGCCGGCGCGGGGCGTCTGTACCGTTTCGAGCAGGCCCTCCTCGCCCTGGTGCCGGTCGCCGGTGTTTCCGCCCTGCCCGGGATCCGCCTGCAGGGCGGTCCCGACGGTTCGCTCTATTTCCTCGACCCCGGTGCTTCGGAAATACGCCGTGTGGCCCGCGTCGGCCGGCCGCCCCCGGCGATGCTGCCCCGGCTGCCGGCAAGCCGTTACGTGGAATTCGCCGTCGATCCGGTCCGGGGTCGCGTGTTCGCGGCCGACGGTGCCAATGGGGCCATCGACCGCTTCGAGCCGACCGCGCGCCAGGCCGTCGTCGCCCAGGCCGGCACCTTCCCCGGTCCGGTGGCGACGGACGGGCGCGCGCTCTACCTGGGAGATCCTTCCTGCCGGTGCATCCTCCGCTGGCAGGACGGCGAGCCCCCCGTGGCAATGGCGGAGGGCGAACTCGCCCAGCCCAGGGCGCTGGCGGTCGGCGAGGGCGTGGTGGTGGCCCTCGACGGCTCCGATCGCAGCCTCCTGGTGGTTTGGGCGGGCGGGCAGGAGCGCCTCGAACCGGCGCGCCTGGGCATGCTCGCCCCGGAGGGATTGGCCATCGCCGGCGGGATGCTCTATGTGGCGGACGGTGCGGGGCAGGCGGTCCATGTCTTCCGGCTGCCCTCGATGCGGCGCACGCCATGACCCGGGCAGTGCGGTGCCCGCCCCCGCGAACGACCGCGGCGCCGGTCGCGGCCGCCGCCGCGTTGACCATGGCTCTGCTCCTGGCCGGATGTGCAGCGGCCGAAAAACCGCGTTTCGAACTGGGCCTGGACGCCACCGCCGAGACGCGGCGCCTCATGTGGCCGGCGGCACGCACCGGCGAGGTTCCCCGGTATTTCTATGCCGGCGAACTGACGGGAGACGAGAACTTCGTGCAGCCCGCCCGGGCCACGCGCAGCGCCCTGGACCTGCTGGCGGATTTCTTCGAAATCGTGCGCGGCGAAGCGCCGCCCCGCCGCCTTTACCGGCCGCAGGCGGGTGTGGTGGACGAGACGGGCCGCATCCTCGTCACCGATCTCGGGCGTTCGGCGGTCTATGTGTTCGACGAACCTTCGGCGACCCTCACCGTCTGGGAACAGGCGGATGGCAACCGCGGTTTCGTCGCCCCCGTCGGCATCGCGCTGGGCCCGGCCGGCCAGGTCTTCGTGGCGGATGCGGAACTGGGGCTGGTGGCGCGCCTGGACCGGGAGGGCAACGCCCTGAGCCCGATCGGAAAAGGCCAACTGGCGCGGCCGACCGGGCTGGCCTTCGACGCGGCCACCGGGCGCCTGTTCGTCACCGACACGCGCGAGCACAAGGTCAAGGTGTTCGATCTGGAGGGAAAGTTGCTCGCGGCCTGGGGCGAATTCGGCGAGGGACCGGGCCAGCTCAATTTCCCCACCCACCTGGCCCTTGCGGGAAGCCGGATCTACGTCAGCGACACCCTCAACGCCCGCATCCAGACCTTCTCCACCGCCGACGGACGCTGGCTGGGGCACGTGGGCCGGCGGGGCCTGTACATCGGCAACCTGGTGCGCCCCAAGGGCGTCGCGGTGGATGGCGAGGGCAACCTGTACGTCATCGAGTCCTACTTCGACCACCTGCTGGTGTTCAATCGGCAGGGCGACTTCCTCATGCCGATCGGCGGGGTCGGCGAACGGGCGGGACGCTTCCACCTGCCCGCGGGCGTGTGGACCGACGCCCGCAACCGGGTATTCATCGCCGATACGCTGAACGCCCGGGTCTCGGTATTTCAGTATCTGGGCGGCGGCGCGGAGAACGCGGAATGACCACGGGAAACCGATGCGCGCCGCCGGGGCCGACGGGGATCCCGAGACCCGGAGGCACTCTTCCGGCGAGGCATTCCAGGTGAAATACCTGGCCCTGCGTGCGGCCGTGCTCGCCCTGTGGGCGCTCGTCCTGCTGCCGTGCCACGACGCGCAGGCGGCCCGGGAATCACGGGTCAGCCAGACGAAGCACAATCTCTCGTCCTCGAATCCGGCGCACGGGCAGCCCGGTGTCGTCTCCTCGCCCACCGAATCGCAGATCTGCGTCTTCTGCCACACACCCCACGGCGCCGACGCTTCGCAGCCCGCACCCCTCTGGAACAAGACCATCCAGAGCAAGACCTACACCCCCTACACCTCCTCCTCCTTCGACGCCGCCGCCATCCAGGGGACCTCCGCCGGACAGCCGCTGGGCAGTTCCAAGCTCTGCCTGTCCTGTCATGACGGGGCCATGCAGATCGGCGCGGTCCGCGTCCTGCGCGGGCAGACCGACCAGGTGATCCCGCTGGACAACACCAATGCCGGCACCATGCCCGACGGCAAGGGGCTGGCCACCGGCTTCACCCGCAACCTGGGCGGCGCCACCCACGACGACCTGTCGAACGACCACCCGATCTCGGTCACCTACGACACGACGCTGACCAACCGGGACGGCGAGCTGAGGGTACCGGACGTCAGCCAGCGCTTCGGCAACGTCTTCGGCAAGCGCGTCGCCGGGGACCACTACAAGCCCATGCTGCCCCTGGAAACCACCGGTGCCGGCAATGCGGGCCAGATCCAGTGCACCACCTGCCACGATCCGCACATCCGGGAAACCAACCTCGCCAACGAGAAGACGATCAAGTTCCTGCGCGCCAATCGCTTCCAGCTGGGCGATGCGACCTCCACCTACAACGCCGTGGATGACATCATCTGCCTCGCCTGTCACGACAAGGGCCTGCAGGGCAACGGCACCAGCTGGGTCTACTCGGCCCATGCCAACTCCCAGGTCGCCACCCAGACCTACAAGTCGGGGGCCGGGAGCGCGGCCGAGAACCGGGAGTTCCCGGACAACCTGCCCGTGTGGAAGGCCGCCTGCCTGAACTGCCACGACACCCACACGGTCAGCGGCGCCCGCCGGCTGCTGCGCGAGGGAACGGACTCGGCCCTTGTCGGCGGCGTCAAGTCGGGAGGCGATCCAGCGCTGGAGGAGGTGTGCTACCAATGCCATCGCGATTCCGCCGGGTCGATCCTCAATTCCGTGGCCACGGTGCCCAACATCAAGGCCGATTTCGAGCTGGCCGGCGGGTACCGCATGCCCATCAGGACGACCGACCAGGACGCCGCCGTCGAGGTCCATGACATCGGAGGCAGTTTCGACGACGGCTTCGCCGGCAGCGGAAACACCGGTTCCAACTGCTCGACGGTCGACAACAAGTGCGGTGCGGACTTCGTCGAATCGCGGGCGAAGCTGGGCGTCGGCGCCCCCAGCAATCGCCATGTGGAATGCACCGACTGCCACAACCCGCACCGGGTGGTGAAGTTCAGGCTTTTCTATGGGGCCGGAGGCAACCTCGACGGGCCGCCCGATGGCGCCGGCACCCACAACCACACGGACACCGCCGGCTACACGCACACGAATGTGGCCTCGGGTGTGCTGCGCGGCGCCTGGGGCGTGGAGCCCTCCTACGGCAGCGCATCCTTTCATGTGACGGCGAACAACTACACCGTGCGGCGCGGCGACCCCGGAAACGACAGCGTGGCCAATTCCTCGATCCCGGACAACAAGCCCTTCGTGACACGCGAATACCAGATCTGCCTGAAGTGCCACTCCACCTACGGCTACTCGAGCCCGCCCAACCTGCGTCTCGCCGCCACCCGGCGTGGCCTCACCGCCTCCGGCACCAACGGACTGGGCCAGTACACCGACCAGGCCAAGGAATTCCAGGCGCCCACCGGCCACGACACCGAACCGGCGAACCTGGGCACGGCCGCCGGAAACGCCGACGCGAACTCAAACGCCAACAACCATCGGTCCTGGCATCCGGTGATGCGGGCCACGGGCCGTACCCTGGGCCTGCGCGGCATCACCCGCACCGGCGGCACCGGCGCCGACACCTTTCCCTGGCGACGTCCGTGGCTGAACGACGTGGGCGCCCAGACCATGTACTGCACGGATTGCCACGGCTCGGGCACGGACGCCAACAAGACGGTGATCCCGAACGGCGGGGAAGACGGCAATCCCTGGGGGCCCCACGGTTCCGCCAATCCCTTCATCCTCAAGGCGCCGTGGTCGAGCGCCACCGGGACGGGAAACCCGGACGACCTGTGCTTCAAGTGCCATGACTACGACACCTATGCCCGCGGCAAGGACGTGGACAGCGGGCGCGGTTGCAACGACAGCACCAAGGTGAACAAGACCGGTTTCAGCGACACGAACAATTTCGGCAACAAGAAGGGCGACCTGCACTGCTACCACCAGGAACGCATTTCCTCGAAGGTCATGCGCTGTTCCTGGTGCCACGTGGCCGTCCCGCACGGCTGGAAGAACAAGGCGCTGCTGGCCAACCTGAACGACGTAGGGGAGGAAGCCGGGCAGCCGGTGGGTTCGAGCCGCGAAGTCGCCATCAACGACACCCTGCACGTCTATAACCAGGGCCCCTATTACATGAACGCCAAGCTCAAGGTCAGGAGCTTCAACCAGAGCGGGCGCTGGGCCCCCGACAGCTGCGGCGCCCGGGGCAAGACCGGCGCCAACCTGATCGCCGGAAGCGGCGGTCTCGCCAACAACACCAACACCGGCGTGAATTGGATGAAGGCCGTATGCAACGATCCGCCATGACCGCCGAAGCCACGGTCGTCGCGCCGGACATCCGCCCACTGCGCGGCTCTTGGCTGCGGCGGGCCGGATCCCTGCGCATCACCCTGGTCATCCTGCCGATGCTCGCCGCGGGGGTATTGCTCGCCTACGAGGGGCCGGCCCAGGAGTACGCCACGTGGGCCCTCGTCCTGCCCCTGACGCTCCTCGCCGGCAACCTGATGGCGGCGATCGCCACCCATCCCGCCTTCCGCCGGCAGGGGGCGCTGCTGGTCTTCCACCTGGCATTGCTGGCCCTGGTCCTGCTGGTGGCTGCCTCGCGGCTCTGCTACCTGAAGGGGACCGCGGAAGTGCTTTCCGGCGGCGAGTTCGCCGGCCTCAAGGAAAGGGAAGCCGGGCCCTGGCACCGGGACCGGACGGCGGACCTGCGTTTCGAAAGCAGCGGCTTCACCATCGCCTACAAATCGGGACTGCGGCGCGCCGGAACGCACAACCGGGTGCGTTGGCGCGATGGCTCCGGATTGCCGCACGAACAGACGGTGGGCGACCAGGAACCCCTCGTGCTCGACGGCTACCGTTTCTACACCACCCACCACAAGGGATTCGCCCCCGTATTCGCCTGGAATTCCGGCAAAGGTCCGACGGAAGTGGGCAGCGTGCACCTGCCCGCCTACCCGGAGCATGAACACCGCCAGTGGAACGAGTGGCACCCGCCGGGCCTCGGTCAACCGGTGTGGATTCAACTGGTGATCGAGGAAACTCTGCTCGACCCCTCCGGACCTACCGAGTTCCGCGTCCCCGCCGGACACCACCTGGTCATCCGCCACGGAGACCGGCGCCTGGAACTGCGCCCCGGGGAATCCGCGAACATCGGCGGCGGGGAATTGCGCTATGTGGAACTGCGCACCTGGATGGGCTACGCGGTCTTCCACGACTGGACCGTCCCCTGGCTGCTGGCGACCTGCGCGCTGGCCGTGCTCTCCCTCGCCTGGCACGTCCGTTGCAAGCACTTTTCCCGGCCGTGGCGACCCGACGACCATGGCGAGCTCAGGGGTATGGAATCTTGATGGAAACCGAATTGCGGCTGCTCTGGGTGGCCATCGTCGCCTACGTCCTGTCGGGCAGCGTCGCCATCTTCGGCCTGGTCCTGAAGCGGCGCCCCGAGCGCTTCGTCCTCACCGCAATGGCGGGAGGCCTGCTGTTCCACGTTGCCGCCATCGCGTTGCGTTGGGACCGCCTGGGCCATGGTCCTTTCGTCACGCTGTTCGAGATCCTCTCCAGCAACGTCTGGAGCCTGACCCTGATCTACTGCCTGGCCTACTGGCGTTACCGGGCCGTGCGGCCGGCAGCCGCCTTCGTGATGCCCCTTCTCTTCGTGTTGATGGGGTGGTTGATGTTGTCCAGCCCCGAGGAAGGCCATTTTCCCGTCACCTACCGCACACCCTGGCTCTACATCCACGTAGGTCTGTCCAAGGTCTTCCTGGGTTGCGTGCTGATCGCGCTGGGCATGGCAATCGTCGTGCTCCTGCGTCGCCGCGGGATCGCCCTGGCGCGCCTGGCGGGGATGCCCGCGGACGGCCGGCTGGACGACCTCGCCTATCGCTTCATGGCGCTGGGCCTCGTATTCCAGTCCCTGATGCTGGTGTCGGGAGCGATCTGGGCCCAGGACGCCTGGGGACGTTACTGGGCCTGGGATCCCCTGGAGACCTGGTCGTTCGTCACCTGGCTCCTGCTCGCCTTCGCCTTGCACCTGCGCCTGACGCTGCGCACCACGGCGCCTACCGGGGCCTGGATGATCGTAGCGGTATTCGGGCTGGCCTTCCTGACCTTCTTCGGCGTGCCGTTCGTGACGACGGCACCCCACAAGGGGGCCATATGAGGAGTCCCCGCGCCCCTGGCGAGATTCCGGCGGCCCCGAATACGACCCTGGGCGGCGCCCCGGCGGCGGCGGAACGGGCGCGTTCCTGGATGTTGCTCGCCACCGTCGCGGTCGCCGGGGCGGCCGTGTTCGCGATCCTGATCGTGCTCGCCCGGGTCCCGGCCATCGGCGCCCTGTTCCCCGGCGTCCGTTTCTACAAGGTGGCCCTGACCCTGCACGTCAACCTCGCCCAGCTGGTCTGGTTCTCCGCGGTGGCCGGCGCCCTGTGGAGCCTGGCGAGCGGTGACGCGGGACGCCACCTGGAACGGGCCGCCCTCTGGTGCTGCGCCGCCGGCGCCGCGACCATCGCCCTGTCGCCGACCCTCGGTGCCCTCGTCCCCGTCACCAGCAACTACCTGCCCGTCCTCGATCATCCCGTTTTCGCCTCGGGCGCCATCCTGTTTGCAGGCGGCGTGGGCCTGCAGGCCTGGCGCGGACTCGCCGCCTGGCGAACGACTGAATGCGCGAGGGAATCGATCCTGCACGCCGGCCTCGCGGCGGCGGCAATCGCCACGCTCGTGACCCTCGGCCTTCTGGCGGCCAGCGGCGTCGAATTGCGGCATGCGGCGGCGGGGCCCGGTTACTACGAGGCGCTGTTCTGGGGTGCCGGCCATGCCTGGCAATTCACCCTGGCCGTCCTGATGATGACGGCGTGGTTCTGGCTTGCCGCGGCAACTCGGCACGCGTTTTCCGATCCGGCGCGCGCCCGAATGCTCTTGATGGCGTCTGTCCTGCCGCTGGCGCTCGGCCCCCTGCTTCAGGTGCTGCATCCCGTGACCTCGGGCCCCTATCGCACGGGCTTCACCGACCTGATGCGCTTCGGCTTGTGGCCGGCCCCCGCGCTCCTGTGCGGGTCCCTGCTGATCGCCACGTTCGGCCGTGCGAACGCGGGGTGGCGCCGGACCGCGCTACGCCTGTCGGCGCTGCTGTTCGCCGCCGGCCTCGTCCTGGGCGCCATGATCGGCGGCGCGAATACCGTGGTCACGGCCCACTATCACGGCACCATCGGTGCCGTGACCCTCGCCCTGATGGGACTGAGCCACGGGCTGCGGCCGGTTTTCGGCCGTGAGGTTGCACCTGCCCCGCTGGTGTGCCGGCAGCTCCGGCTGTACGGTTTTGGCATCCTGCTGATGATGGCAGGCCTGGCGGTGGCGGGCATCGCCGGCGCGCCGCGCAAGGTGCCCGGCAACGTGGGCCTCGAACTCGGCCCGGAATTCCTGGCCCGGCTCGTCATGGGGCTGGGCGGCACGCTGGCCACGGCCGGAATCCTGTTGTTCGTCGCACTGATGGTCCGCAAGGCGGAATACCCGGCCCCGGGCCATGCCTGGCCCCTGGCAGGTCGCGCATGAATGCCACTGCCGCGACCAGGCCCGGCTGGTGGCGCCGCGACCGGCGCCTGCCGGCGCTCGTCGCCACCGTGATCGCCGTGGCCGCCGGCGGCTGGTTCCTTGATCGCACGGCGGTCCCGGACCCGGCCGCTGCCCGCGCGGCGCATGCCGACCAGAAGATCCGCGCGGAAATCGACGAACGTTTCCGCCAGGGGGTGGTCATGCTCCACGCGCGCCAGTACGAACACGCGATGACGGCCTTCCACCGGGTGCTCCAGCTTGCGCCCCGCATGCCGGAAGCGCACGTGAATGCGGGCTTCGCCCTCATCGGCCTGAAACGCCCCCGGGAAGCACGCGATTTCTTCGAGGCAGCGACGGCCCTGCGCCCGGGCCAGGTCAACGCCTACTACGGTCTGGCGGTCGCCTGCGAAGGACTGGGGGACCTGGAGGCCGCCACCGGGGCCATGCAGACCTACGTCCATCTGGCCCCCGCGCAAGACCCCTACCGCCGCAAGGCGGAAGCGGCCCTGTGGGAATGGCAGTCGCGCCGCCAATCCACCCCCGCGCGAAATCCATGAGGCCCGGGATGGGCGTGATCCTTGCTACGCATTCGCTGTTCCGGGCGGTGGAACCGCCCATTGCGACCAAGCCCTTCGGCACGGAGTTGATCATGACCCCCTTTCCTTCCCGCCCCGGTCTCCCGCCGCGTCGCATGGCGGCGATTTGCCGGGGAATCCTCCCATGATCCCCGAGATCGGTCATTTCGCCCTCATCCTCGCCCTGACCCTCGGCCTGGTCCTGGGGACGGTGGTCCTCTACGGCGGGCTGCGCCATGACGCGCGCCTGATGGCGGCCGCCCGGCCCGCCGCGCTTGCCCAGTTCCTCATGATGGCCACGGCCTTCGCCTGCCTGACGGCCTCCTTCGTGGGCAACGACTTCTCGGTCCTTTACGTGGCTTCCCATTCCAACAGCCAGTTGCCCACCTTCTATCGGGTGGCCGCGGTCTGGGGCGGCCACGAAGGGTCCATGTTGCTCTGGGTGACGATACTGTCCGTGTGGGCAGCCGGGGTGGCCCTGTTCAGCCGCCGATTGCCGCTCTCGATGGTGGCCACGGTCCTCGGTGTGATGGGAATCGTCAGCGTCGGTTTCGTTCTCTTCCTGCTCTTCACCTCGAATCCCTTCGAGCGGCTGCTTCCCGCCGCGCCCGACGGCCGCGACCTCAATCCCCTGCTGCAGGACCCGGGAATGGCTTTTCACCCACCCATGTTGTACATGGGCTACGTGGGGTTCTCCGTGGCCTTCGCATTCGCCATCGCGGCCCTGGCGTCGGGCCGGCTGGATGCGGCCTGGGCCCGCTGGTCCCGTCCCTGGACGACCGTCGCCTGGGTGTTCCTGACCCTGGGCATCGCCCTTGGATCCTGGTGGGCCTACTACGAACTGGGCTGGGGTGGCTGGTGGTTCTGGGACCCCGTCGAAAACGCCTCCTTCATGCCATGGCTCGTCGGCACGGCCCTGATCCACTCCCTGGCGGTGACCGAAAAACGCGGCAGTTTCAAGAACTGGACGGTGCTGTTGGCCATCGTCGCATTTTCCTTGTCGCTGCTCGGCACCTTCCTGGTCCGTTCCGGCGTTCTCACGTCCGTGCATGCGTTCGCCACCGATCCCAAGCGGGGCATCTTCGTCCTCGGTTTCCTCGCGCTGGTGGTCGGCGTCTCCCTGACGCTCTACGCCTGGCGGGCACCCCGCGTCGGCCTGGGCGGCGGATTCCAGATGCTGTCCCGGGAGACGTTCCTGCTGGTCAACAACGTTCTCCTCGTGGTCGCCGCAGGCGCGGTCCTGCTGGGCACCCTCTATCCCCTCTTCCTCGATGCGCTCGGCCTCGGCAAGATTTCCGTCGGCCCGCCCTATTTCGAAGCCGTCTTCGTGCCCCTGATGGTACCGGTCGCCCTGCTGCTCGTCGCGGGTCCCCTGGCCCGTTGGCGACAGGCAGGCAAGGCCGACTTCTGGCCGCGCCTCGCCCTGCCGGCGGGTGTCGCTTCGGCACTCGCCCTGGCCTTGCCCCTCGCGTTCGGCCGCTGGTCCCCGTTGCTGGCCCTGGGCACGCTGATCGCCTGGGGGACGCTGGCCGGCAGCGCCGTACCGATCGTTCAACGCCTGCGTCATGGGTCCGGCCTGGGTGCCGTTCCGCTCGGCCAATGGGGCATGGTCCTGGCCCACGCGGGAATCGGTGTCTTCATCCTCGGGGTCACTCTCGTGAAGGGCTTCGAGTCCTCCGCCGAGGTGCGCATGAAGCCGGGCGACACCGCGAGCGTGTCCGGACACACTTTCCTGTTCCGGAGCGTATCCGAGGTTCGCGGTCCGAACTACGTGGCCGCTCGCGCCCAGGTGGAGGTGAGCCGCGACGGCCAGGCTCTGCTGGTCCTGGAACCGGAAAAGCGCCTTTACAACGTGCAGCGCATGCCGATGACCGAGGCAGCCATCGACAGCGGCCTCTGGCGCGACCTGTACGTCTCCCTGGGCGAGATGGTCGACGAGGAAACCTGGATCGTCCGCCTCCAGCACAAGCCGTTGGTGGGCTGGATCTGGTGGGGTTGCCTGCTGATGGCCGCCGGCGGCGTACTGGCCGCCAGCGACCGTCGCTATCGCCTACGCTCAGGCGCCCCGACGCCGCTTCCCGCCGGCGCGGCCGGCCGTCCCGCCTGAGACCCGCGCCATGCGCCGCTTTCTGCTTCCGCTCGGCATATTCGCCGTCATCGTCGGATTCCTCGCCGTCGGCCTGCGCCTGAATCCACGCGAGGTGCCTTCTCCCCTGGTCGGCAAGCCGGCACCCGCCTTCCGGCTCGCGCAACTGCACGAACCGGACAGGACGCTGGCCCCCGAGGACCTGCGGGGACAGGTCTGGCTGCTCAATGTCTGGGCCTCCTGGTGCGTCTCCTGCCGGCAGGAACACGGCGTCCTGCTCGACCTCGCGCGTTCCGGCGCGGCGCCCATCTATGGCCTGAACTACAAGGACAACCGCCAGGCAGGCCGCGAGTGGCTGGTCCAGCACGGCGGCGATCCGTACGTCAGTTCGGCGTATGACCAGGACGGGCGCGTCGCCATCGATTACGGCGTCTATGGCGTGCCGGAAACCTTCATCGTGGACAAGAACGGCTTGATCCGCCACAAGCACATCGGGCCGCTGACCGCGGAGGTCATACGGGACAGGATCCTACCCATGCTGAAGGAATTGAACGGTGCCTAGACGCTTTCCCGACGCCGTGCGCGCGGCCGCCTTTGCCGTGGCAGCCCTGGCGGCGATACTCCTCACCCCATCGCTCCAGGCGGCGGAAGCGATGCCTGCGGCGGCGGACCCGGCCCTGGAAGCCCGCGTCATGCGGGTCTCCGAAGAACTGCGCTGCCTCGTCTGCCAGAACCAGACGATCGCGGACTCGAACGCAGACCTGGCCCGGGACCTCAAGAACCAGGTCAGGGAAATGCTGGGTCGCGGCATGACAGAACGCCAGGTAATCGATTTCATGGTCCAGCGCTACGGCGATTTCGTGCTCTACCGCCCGCCGGTCAAGGAGACGACCTGGGTCCTCTGGTTCGGCCCCTTCCTGTTGTTCGCGGTCGGACTCCTGGTCCTCTTCCGCAAACTGCGCGCGCGCCAGCGGTCGCCGGCCACGCCATTGAGCGCGCACGAACGGCTGGCCGCCGCGCAGTTGCTCACGGCACCGCCGCGGAACGACGTGGAGGCCCGGCCGTGAGCGGCGTGAACCTCTTCGTTGTCGTATCGACAGTGCTGACCGGCCTCGCGCTGCTCTTCCTCCTGCCGCCGCTTCTCGGTCGCGGATTCCGCCGCGGGCCCTCCGGAAGTCCCGGTGCACCCGACCTGAGCCTCACCGTGTTGCGCGACCAGCTCGCGGAACTGGAGCGTGAACGCCGTGCCGGTCGCATCGACGATGCGGCCTTCGAAGCCGAACGCGCGGAACTGGAAAGGCGTGCCCTCGAGGACGGATCCCTGCGTATCCGGTCGACGATCGACTCCCGTCGCCCCTGGCTCGTCGGCGCCGTCGCACTGGCAGTGCCCGGTATCGCCGCCGCCCTCTACCTGCACCTGGGGACACCGTCGGCCATGGGCCCCAAGGACGCCGGAGGGTCTCACGCCCTGTCGGCGCAACAGATCCAGTCCATGGTGCTGAAGCTTGCCGAGCGGCTTCAGGACAACCCCCAGGATGGCGAGGGCTGGCTGATGCTGGCCCGCTCCTATGCCGTGCTGGGCCGCTATGCCGAATCCGCCGCCGCCTATGGCCGGGCCATGTCCATTCTGCCGCCCGACGCGATTCATCTGGCCGACTATGCCGATACCCTGGCCATGGCCCAGGGACGCCGCCTCGCCGGGGACCCGGAGCGCATCATCCAGCGCGCACTGGCGGCGGATCCGAACAACGTGAAGGCCCTGGCCCTGTCCGGTACGGCGGCCTTCGAACGTCGGGATTTCGCCGGCGCCATCGCGCAATGGGAAAAGATTCTCGCGCTCGTGCCGGCCGAATCCAAAGTTGCCGCAGGGATCTCGAACAGCATTGCGGACGCCCGTTCCCGCCTCGGTTCCGCCGGCGGCGGTGAGACTGGTGGCGGCAGCCCGGTTGCGCTCCCACGCAGTGCATCCGTCACGGTACGCGTCGAGCTCGATCCCGCGCTTTCCGGGCAGGTGCAACCGGACGACATCCTGTTCGTGTTCGCCCGGGCCGCCGAGGGCCCGCGCATGCCGGTCGCCATGGTCCGCCGCAAGGCCTCCGAACTCCCGTTACGCCTGGCATTGGACGACAGCATGGGCGTCGGCCCCGGGCCGCGACTCTCCTCGGCGGGAACCGTCGTGGTCGGCGCCCGGGTCTCGCGATCCGGCGACGCTCTCCCGAAATCGGGAGACTTGGAAGGATATGCCGATCCGGTGCGTGTCGGAACCGCCGAGGCGGCCGTATCCATTTCACGCCGGATTCCCTAGCCCAGGAAATTCGTGGCAATCTTCCCTTCCGGGGAATCGTATCCTCACCACGATCTCATTTTCGGGAAGCCGTCCCGGTAATGGGGAAGGAGGGACGCAACATGAGAAAACTGCGGGGTTGGTTGATGGTCGGCGCTCTCCTGTGCATGGGAATGACCCAGGCCGACGACGAATTTCGCCGCCTGACCGACGAGGGCCGGCGCATGTCGGGCAAGATCATCGACCAGATTCGCGGCGAACTGATGAAGGAACTTGAGCGGACGGGGCCCCTGAGGGCCATCATTGTCTGCAAGTACAGCGCGCCGGAAATCACTTCCGCCCTGTCCCGCCAGCACGGCATGCGAATCACCCGCGTGTCGCTGCGGCCCCGCAACAGGGCGACCGGCGAGGCTGACGCGTGGGAACAACAGGTGCTTCTCGAATTCGAGAAACGCCAGACCAAGGGCGAGAAGCCGGAGACCCTCGAATATGCGGAGATCGTGCAGGAACCGGCGGGGCGCTTCTTCCGCTACATGAAGGCCCTGCCGACCGCCCCGGTGTGCGCCACCTGCCACGGCCAGAACCTCTCCGAGGGCGTGAAGGCGCAGCTCGCCACCGAATACCCCGGCGACAAGGCCGCCGATTACCCGGTGGGCTCCATCCGGGGTGCGGTCTCCATCAAGAAGGGCCTGTGAGCGCGCCGACGGCGCGGTGACCTCGTATCGCAAGCACGGCGCCGAAATCGCCACCGCGCCGATCGGTCTGGGTCAGGGTCGAACGCCCGGATTGATCAACGGGAGTACTTCTCCAGGCCGGCCAGGGCACGCCTAGCTTCGAGATGCCCCTGGTCGGACGCCTTGCGGAACCAGCGTGCGGCCTCGGGACGGCTCTCCAGCACTCCTTTGCCGGCAAGGAACAGCAGGCCCAGGTGGTATTGGGCCTCGGCATGGCCCGCGCTGGCGGCCTGGAAATACCAGGTCGCCGCCTCCCGGTCCGGATCGGTCACCGACTTCGCGGCCTGGGACCCAAACAGGTAGGCGCTGGCAATCTGGAACATGGCCTCCGAACTTCCCTGTGCCGCGGCCTTTTTCCACCAGAAGACCGCCATCTTCTCGTCCTCGGCCACGCCTTGGCCGTTGTAGTAGAGATTCCCGAGGCGATATTGGGCGAGGACGTTGCCTCCGTTCGCGAGCGGCAGGAGCATCTGAGCCGCCTGACCGTGACGGCCGGTTTCCAGACTGCGCAGGGCGTCTTCGAGCGGTTCGGCGACCGCGGAACCCGCGGCCAGGATGGTTAGGAAAACGGTCAGCGGCTTCAGCATGGACTTTCCGCATCCGGAGTCGGCCGGTTCCTGCACCCGGGGCCCGGTTCAAGGTTGATACCCGCAGCGAACACTGGGCCACGGGCGGAATATTCCGCGCCCCTGCTCCGTTTCTTGCTTTGGGGGTAGAGACATGGACGCGGACGCAATTTCCAAGCAAAAACCGGCCCAGAATTTTCATGGCCGCCCATATGCATCGCTCAATCGAAAGGGCATGGGTGTCGTCGCGGGCCTTCTGGCCTATTTCCTGCTCGTCACGGCCGTCATCACTCACGAGCGAAACACCCTGCTCCGCTCGGTCCATGAACTGGAAATGGTCCACGAGCAGGAGGAACGCCAGGTCAGCCTGAACATGACGGTCGCCCATGCCATCCTGACGGTCAACGAGAACTACTTTGCCCCGGACCTGGAAAGTTCGACGCAGGTCCTGGTTCTCGAAATCGAGGCCGTGCTATCGGGCCTGCGCAAGCTGGCGAACGTCTATCCCGTCCTCGCCGACGACATCACCACCCTGGAAGACAGCAACAGGCAACTCCTCGACGCACCCACCCGTGGCACGATCGCCGAAATCCGGTCCGCCTTCCACCGCCTCGTCATCGATCTGGATGCCGTCACCATCGACATCGGCAATCGCAAGCAGATCCTGCTCAGCGACTACCGGAGCACCTACAACCGGGTCACCCTCGAATGGCTCCTGTTCATGGTTGCGGGCATCACGATTTTCGGCGGCCTGGGTCTGGCGTTCTTCCGGCGCCTGGCCCGGGACATAGAAACCGTGCGGGCCCGGGCCATGGACATCGTGCGCGGGTTCCGCGGCGAACCGCTGACGGTCACCCGGCAGGACGAGATGGGGGGCCTGATGGCCGCGGTCAACACGATGCAGCAGGAACTGCGGGAGCGGGAAACCCAGATAGAACTCCACCGGCAACAGCAGTTCCACAAGGAAAAGATGGCCGCGGTGGGCTCCCTGGCGGCGGCGGTCGCCCACGAGATCAACAATCCCATGGCCGCCATCGTCGGCGTCGCAGAGGCGATCGCCGACCAGCTGGAGGTGCGCGCCTGCGCCCGAACGGGTTCCGCGTGCCAACCGACCCTCATCCTCGACCAGGCGCGCCGGGTCATGCAGATCACCCGCCAGATCAGCGAGTTCTCGATCCCCCGGTCTCCGGAACCCGAACTCCTGGATTTGAACGGCCTGGTCCGGAGCACCTGCGGATTCGTGGGTTTCGACCGGCGTTTCCGGGGCATCGAACTGGAGCAGGATCTGGACTCTGGCCTGCCGGCCGTATGCGGCGTCGCCGATGCGCTGGTGCAGGTCTTGATGAACCTGCTCATCAATGCGGCCGACGCCCTCGCCGACCGGAAGGTCGGGCCCGCGCGCATCCGGGTTCGCACCGCCCGCTGTCCGACGGGTGTCCGCCTCGAGGTGACGGACAATGCCGATGGGATTGCACCGGACGTCCTTCCGCGGGTGTTCGACGAGAACTTCACGACCAAGGCCCCGGGGCGTGGCTCGGGCCTGGGACTGTCCCTGTGCCGGCGCCTGGTGGAGGACGCCGGAGGAAGCATCGGAATCGAATCCAACCTGGGGCACGGCACCTGCGTCAACGTGCTGCTACCGCTGGAACCGGTCCATAAACAAGGAATTGCGGGGGAGGCATGCACGTCCTGATCATCGACGATGAAGCCGCCGTGCGCCAGATCCTGGCATCGGCGGTCACCCGGGCCGGATATTCGGCGGACACGGCGGAGAATGCCCGGGAAGGGGCGGCGAAGCTGGTCCGTGGCGACGTTGACGTGGCCCTTTGCGACATCCGGATGCCGGACGGCGACGGCGTCGAACTGGTACGCAGTTTCCGGGGTTCCGGCATCGATACCCAGTTCATCATGGTCACCGCCTTTGCTTCGGTGGAGACGGCGGTCGACGCCCTGCGGGCCGGGGCCACGGACTACATCATCAAGCCCGTGCGCCAGGAGGAATTGGCGCACCGCCTCGCCCGGATGGACGCCCTGCGCGGCCTGAAGGCGGAGAACCGGGCCCTGCGGCGCCTCGTCAATGGCGAAGGGGACCGGGGCCGGTTCCAGTTCGCCAGCGAGAAGATGGCGGTCGTCGACCGGCTGGCGGCAAAGGTCGCCGTCACCGACAGCACCGTACTCGTGACCGGCGAGAGCGGGACCGGGAAAGGCGTCATCGCCCGCTCCATCCACGAACAGAGTCGTCGGGCCGAATTCCCCTTCATTCCGGTCAATTGCGGCGCCATTCCCGAGAACCTGCTGGAAAGCGAATTCTTCGGCCACACGAAAGGCGCCTTCTCGGGCGCCGACCGGGCCCGCAAGGGACTGTTCACCCAGGCCGACCGGGGCACCCTGTTCCTGGACGAGATCGGGGAACTGCCCCTGCACATGCAGACAAAGCTGCTCCACGTCATCGAGGACAAGGAGGTCCGGCCCATCGGCGGGGAACAGGCGCGCAAGGTGGACACGCGCATCGTCGCGGCGACCAACCGCGACCTGGGCGAGATGGTCAAACAAGGCCGGTTCCGGGAGGACCTGTACTTCCGCCTCTCCCAGTTCCTGATCCACATTCCCCCGCTGCGCGACCGCCGGGAGGACATCCCACGGCTGATCCGCTACGTGATGCAGAACATCGCCAGCAACAGCCAGCGCACGCTGGAACTCGACCCGATGGCGGAGGAGATCCTGGTCGATTACGCCTGGCCCGGCAATGTCCGCGAACTGGAGAACGTGGTCAACCGCGCCCACATCCTCGCCGACGGCGGCTGCATCACGGTCGCGGACCTGCCGCCGGACATCGCCCGTGCGGTACCCGCCGCCGGCGCCGCGACGACCGTCCTCCCGGGCAACGGACAACTGCGCGACCAGTTGCGGCGGGTCGAGGCCGAAATCATCTTCCGGACCCTTGACGAGTATGCCGGGGATCGGCGCGGCGCGGCGCAGAAGCTCGGCATCGGGCTCTCCAGCCTTTACCGGAAGCTGGAGGAGTTCGCCTTCGCCGGCATCTCCCACCGTTGAACCTGCGATCCAGACGAGGAAGGTCCCACCATGCACGCCCCACTCCGAATCCGCCCCCTACGGCGCCTCGCCGCGACCTTGCTGTGCTGCCTGTCGGCCACCGCCTGGGCGGGCCCGGATGACGACTACAAGGCCGGTTTGAAGAGTTACGGCAACGGCGACGTCATCACCGCGATGCCGCTGCTGAAGAAGGCGGCCGATGCGGGCCACGCGCCCGCCCAGGCCTTGTACGGGCAGATCCTCGGCCGGGCGGATTCGGACGATGAGGCCGTGGTGTACATGAAGAAGGCGGCCGATCAGGGAAACCCCGACGGCCAGTTCGGATACGGGTCCATGCTCTCCGGCGGCGAGGGAATCAAACGCGATCCCGTGGCCGGGAGGGCCTGGGTCACCAAGGCTGCCGAGCAGGGGCACAAACTCGCGATCAACGAACTGGCCCTGGCCTACATCAAGGGCAGTCCGGGATTGACGGACGAGATGCGCCGCAGCGAAACGGCCCTGCGCTGGATCCGCGTTGCCGCGGACAACGATTTCATCCCGGCGGTGGATGCCCTGGCGGAAGCCTACCGCGCCGGTGGGCTGGGCCTGGACGCCGACGTCCGCCAGGCCGAACAGTGGTCGGCGAAGTCGCGCAAGCTGCGCGGCATCTCGGGCAAGCGCCGCGGGGACAAGAAATGACGCCGACGGGCCGTCGCTCCTTCCTGGCCGTCGTCCTCACCCTCGCCCTGGTCCCGCAGGCGGTCCAGGCCATCGACCTCGGTCGGGGCCAGCGCCTCTACAACCTGCATTGCGCCTCCTGCCACGGCGTCACCGGCCTGCCGGTGCTTCCCGACGTGCCGAGCTTCGCGATGCGCGAACGCCTGGACCAGCCGGACGTGATGCTGATGCGCTCGGTCAAGACCGGAAAGAACATCATGCCTCCCTTCCTCGGTCTGCTGAAAGACCCCGAGATCTTCGACATCCTCCAATACATCAGGACCCTCCGATGAGCCTGACGCGCCTCGCCGCCGCCGCGGCATCTCTGCTGTTCTGCCTGACCGTCCGCGCCGCGCCGCCGGATTCCGCCGAGAAGGTCCTCGACACCTTCGAGGTGGGACCGAACGTCTACGTGCGAGCCCTCCTGCTGGAGCCGTCCGCGGACACCCTCTGGGTCGGCACCTCGGCCGGGGCGCTGGAGATCGACGTCAAGGCCGGCAAACCCCGCAACACCTTCACGCGCAAGGATGGTCTGGCCAACGAATACGTCTTTGCGATCGGCATCGACAGCCAGGGGTACAAGTGGTTCGGCACCAATGCCGGCGGGGCCTCGCGCTACAAGGACGGGAAATGGAAGACCTACTTCCCGATGCACGGCCTCGCCGACTACTGGATCTACTCCTTCACCACGGACAAGGCCGGTGACCTCTGGATCGGCACCTGGGCGGGCGCCAACAAGTACGAGGTGAAGACCGGAAGGTTCAAGACCTACGTGAAGGAACTGATCAACGAATGGGTCTATGGCCTGGACGTGGATGGCCAGGGCCGGGTCTGGTTCGGCACCGAAGGTGGCGTCTCCATGTACGACGGAAAGCGCTGGCGTTCGTGGAGCCACAAGGACGGCCTGGGGGCACCCAATCCGGGGGACCTCCCGGCGAGCCCCAATACCGGCCTGGGGACCCGTTCCCGCCACGACTTGACGACGCTGGCCGAGGGCCAGCCGACCTACAACCCGAGCTACGTGTTCTCCATCCTGGCTGCGCCCGATGGAGCCGTCTGGGCCGGCACCTGGGGCGGCGGCGTCTCCCGCTTCGACGGCAAGGCCTGGCACAACCTGACCACCACCGACGGGCTGGCCGGCAACATCGTCTATGCGATCGCCCGCGGCGCCGACGGCGTCTATTGGTTCGGCACCGACAAGGGGGTTTCCCGCTACGACGGGAAGGCCTGGCGCAATTTCGGGCGCAATGAAGGTCTCCTGGACAACCACGTATACGCGCTGGCCCTCGGGCCGAAGGGCGACGTCTGGGCCGGAACCCGGCGTGGCGTCGTCCGCATCGGCCGGCCATGAACCCCTTCCGCGTCCCCAGAATTCCATCGAAACAGAACCTTCCCGGAGGCATCCATGCGCATCGTCCCCCTGTTCCTGGCGCCGTTTCTGGCGGTCGCCGGCATCGCATCCGCCCAGGTCGGCGGCAAGCACCCGCCCCTCCCGCAGCCCGTCCGGGAGGGCAAGGTGATCACCGATCCGAACGCGAAGTTCACCCATTTCCGCGTCGGCAACAAGAACGTCAAATCCATTTACGTAGACGGCCGCCAGGTCTGGGTCGGGACCTCGGGCGGCGTCGTCCGTTACGACACGCGGGACGATAGTTTCAAGCTCTTCGACACCAAGAGCGGCCTGCTGTCCAACGGGGTCTTCTTCGTGGGACGCTTGAAGGGCAAGCTCGCCGTGGGAACTTACGGCGGCGGTCTCTCCGTGATGACCGACGAGCAGGCCGGTACCTGGAAGACCTACAACATTCCCGAAGGCCTGGGCGATGCCTTCGTCTACGACGTGCTGGAAGCGAAGAACGGCGACATCTGGATCGCCACATGGTCCGGTGTGAACCGGATCCGCGGCGGAGCCCTGGAAGACCGCAGCAAATGGGATCTTTACACGGTGGAGAACACCCGCGGCGGCGTTCCCAACGACTGGGTCTATGGTCTGGCCGAGGGTCGCAACGGGGAGATCTGGCTGGCCACGGAGGGTGGCATGGCCCGCTACGCGCGCGGCAAGTGGGAGAACTGGAACCATGCCCGGGGTTTGGGAGCCCCCTACGAGAAGGTGAAGGACGCCATCACATTCAAGAACGACCCCGGCAAGGCCTCGGTCCACCACGCCAAGCAGAAGGAGGAGATGGGGCTTTCCGGGGTCGACGTGGCCTACAACCCCAACTATGTGGTCTCCATCGAGGTAGACAAGGACGGCCAGGTCTGGGCCGGCACCTGGGGCGGCGGACTGTCCCGCTTCGATGGCAAACGCTGGATCAGCTACACGACGGCCGACGGCCTCCCGGGCAATCACGTGTTCATGCTGCATCGGGACATCCAGGGCCGCCTCTGGATCGGCACCAACAATGGCCTGACGACTTGGGAAAACGGTCGTTTCTCCAAGACCCTGACCACTGCCGACGGCCTGTTCGCCAATAACATCTTTGCCATGGCCTCTGCCGCCGACGGCGACCTTTGGATAGGCAGCTTCGGCGGCGTCGCCCACCTGCGGCCGGTGAAGTGAGGTCCCGCGGCACGCGTTTCGCGGCCGCGCTCATCGGTGTCGCCCTGCTCGCGGCGGCACCCGCAGGTCTGCCGGGCGATCTTCCCCTGCTCGCCTACCTGCGCGCCTACCCGGTCGCCCCCCCGGAGAACGAGGCCCCGCCAACGCCCAGGCGCGAGGAGCACGCGGCCCGGCGGGCGCTGTCCGGCCCCGGCTTCCACGATCCGGCCAATGCCGATCTGCGCCACCTGCAGCGACACGACGAAGCCGTCGCGACGCTGCCCAAGGACGCGAACGGATTCCCGGACTGGATGCGGGCCCTGCGCGAGGGTCGGATCACACCCCGCGCCAGCCTCAAGGGGGATGCCGAGCCCGAGGTACTCGACCTGGACGTGATCATGCGCAACACGCGGGAGATGCCGCCGGTGCGCTTTCCCCACAAGGCCCACACCCTCTGGCTCGCCTGCGCCAATTGCCATCCGGACCCGTTCGAGCCCCGTGCCGGGGCCAATCGGATCGGGATGGCCGATATCTTTCGCGGGCGTTATTGCGGCGTGTGCCACGACCGGGTGGCCTTCATCACCTTCTACTCCTGCCCCCGCTGCCACAGTGTCAATGTGGGTGGGTGAAATCCCCCGTTGATGGGTGGGGCAAATCCCCCACCCCGCTCTCACTCCTCGGAATTCAGGCGTTGCCGGGGCGCCAACTTTCCCTCCTCCGGGAATACCCGAATATTTCACCCAGGCATGGGCCATGCAGAGGACAGGGTGCCCCTAACCCCTACAGGAGAACGATCATGAACCGCCTGCAACGCCGCCTTGCCACTCTCGCCGCCCTCGCGGCCGCCGGCCTGATGCTCGCCCAGGATGCCGCCGCCCGCAATCTCTCCTTCAGCGCTGGAGGAGGCGTGAAATGCCGCTATGTGCTGGTGTCTTCCGTGGCCGGCGTCAATACCTGGCAGACCGTCTGTTCGAAGACCGGCGTCTGAACCCCCGCCTCGCAGTCGCCGCGGCGGCCTGGCTTTCCGCCACCGCGGCGTTTTCGCAGGGCGAGCCTCCGCCCGCCCCGCCGCCGAACGTAGACGTCTCGATTGGCCGCGAATCCCTGTCCTCGCCCCTGTTCCGCCTTTCCGACGCGGGAGCCCTCGTCCGCATCCCGGGTCTGCGCGGTCTTTCGGGGAACTACATTCGCATCGGCGCAGGGGGGATGGCCGTGTTGCCCATGCCCGCCGGGCAATGGAGCGCCTCCGGCCGCCTCGACTGGAAGACGGCTCCCGCCGCGCGGGACCTGGATTTCGCGAACGTCGGGGGCGACCTCATGTGGCGGCAGGGCCTCGGCGATGGCCAGGTCGGCATCGGGCTCGGCCGGCAGCATATGGCCGTGGCAGGCAACGCATTCCGGACGGCGACCGCCGTGCAGGCGGACTGGACCCTGCCGAGCGCGGACGGAGGCCATTGGGTGCTGCTGTCCGCACTGACCGGCCAACGGCACGCACGCGACACCGAACTCGACGGCGCCGTGACCTCGCTCGCCCTGCAACGCCATCTCCCGGCCCCGCTGTCCCATGTCGACGCCCTGGACGTCGAGATGGCGTTCACCCGTGATCGCACCCGGTTTGACGACCTCTCGTCGCGGACCGGCTTCCTGCGCTTGTCCGCGGACCGCCGTTGGCTCGGCGTCGACTGGTCTCTCGGCGTTTCCCTGCAACGGGCTGCCTTCGACGCCTCGTTGTTGCCGAGCCTGCCCATCCGCCGGGACCGGGGTGCGACCCTGGAGTTCTCCGCCTCGCTGCCGGTGGGCACGCACGGAAGCCTGCGGCTCGACGTCCAGGAAGGCCGCAACCGTTCCAACGTGCCCCTCTACGACAACCGCTACCGCAACCTTTCCGTCACCTTCGCCCGCCCATGGTGATCCGATCATGAAGCCTGCCGCCGCGCTACGCGACCCGCCCCTCGTGGATAATGCGGCCACCGTGCCCAAGCCCTTCAACCTCAGCCGCTGGTTCGCCGTCGTCGGTCTGATCGCCATCGCGTCGATCAGCATCGTCGCGGCCCTGCTCCTGTCGCGTTTCCTGACCGAACGCATGCAGCGGCAGGAGGCCGTGCTGACCACCGAGTTCATCCAGAGCCTGGTGCTGGCCGAGAATGCGGACGAATATTTTCGCGCAGGCCACTCCGGGGGCCGGGCGGTCGAAGAGGCCTTCCAGCACGTGGCCGCCATGCCGGACGTGCTGAGAGCCAGCGCCCACAACCGTCAGCGGACGGTCGTCTGGTCCAATGACAGATCCATCATCGGCCGGCGCTTCACCGACAACCCGGAGCTGGAAGAGGCGCTCGCGGGAGAACTCGTCGTTCACGGGGGCCGGATCGGCGACGCGGAGAAGGACAAGGAGGAGCACGCGGGCCTCAGCCGGGATCTGGGCTACTTCGTCGAGATCTACATGCCGGTCCGCACGCGGGGCGGCGAGATCGTCGGAGCGGTCGAACTCTACAAGTCGCCACGGGCGCTGTTCGAAGCCATCCAGGCGGGCGAGCGCGCCGTGTGGTCCGGCGCAGCCCTCGCCGGCCTCTTCCTGTACATGACATTGTTCTGGCGCATCCGGGCCGCCGACCGATTGATGCGCGAACAGGGCGAGAAGATGGTGCAGGCGGAAACCCTGGCCGCCGTGGGCGAAATGGGACTCGCCGTTGCCCATGGCATCCGCAATCCGCTGGCGGCGATCCGCTCGTCGGCGGAGTTGAACCTGGAATCCGGCGACCCGCAGGAGCGGGAGTCCTGCCAGGACATCATCCGCGAGGTGGATCGGGTGGAGTCATGGGTCAAGGAACTGCTCTCCTACGCGCGACCCGTGACCGGACAGGCGAACCCGATCGACGTTCCGGCGGTCTTGCGGGATTGTCTCGGCGAGTTCGAGCGCGAGGCCGCCAGACGTGACATCGTCATCGAACGGCGCATCGCCGAGGACCTGCCGCGGGTCGGTTTCGACCCCCTCCTTCTCGCCCAGGTGACCGGCAATCTGGTGGCCAATGCCTGCGAGGCCATCGGGAAACAGGGCCGCATCCTCGTCGAGGCCGCGCAGGCCGACGGCTCGGTGCGCGTGGTCGTGGAGGACGACGGGCCGGGCCTGCCGGCCGAGGAGATCGCCCGGATATTCACGCCCTTCTACACGACCAAGACGCGCGGGATGGGGCTGGGCCTTCCCCTGGCAAAGAGGATCGTCGAACGCTTCGGAGGCGACATCGGCGTGTCCAGCGAGCCCGGGCGCGGTACCCGGGTGGAATTGACGTTGCCGGCGGCGCGCTAGAAGGAGGTACCGTGGGACGCGCCGTTCTGATCGTCGAGGACGAGGCCACGCTGGCCAAGAACATGTGCATCTACCTGGTGCGCACCGGCTTCGACGTGGTGACCGCAGAGACGGCCGAACAGGGTTTCTCGGAACTCGAATCCTTCAAGCCGGACATCGTCCTCCTCGACTTCCGCCTCCCGGGCATGGACGGCATGGAGGCGCTGGCGAGGCTGCGCGACCGGGCGCCGGGCGTTCCGGTGATCATGCTCACCGGCCACGGCACCGTCGAATTGGCAGTCGAGGCCATGAAGGCCGGCGCTTACGACTTCCTCGTGAAACCGGTCTCCCTGGCCAAGCTGCGGCTCCTCGTGGAACGGGCCTTGGGGGAGGAGAAGCGGGAACGGGCGCTCTCCTACTACCAGAAGCGCGAAGCCGCCCGCGGCGATGTCGAAGGCATGCTGGGCGAGTCCGCGCCGATGCAACGCCTGAAAGCGCGGATCGGGCAGTTGCTGGAGGTGGAAAAGGGCCTGCGCGATACCGACGCCCCGGCCGTGCTGGTCATCGGCGAGACGGGAACCGGCAAGGAAGTCGTGGCCAGGGCGCTGCATTTCTCCGGTGTCCGGCGGGACCAGCCCTTTGTCGAGATCAATTGTGCCGCCATCCCGAGCCAGCTCCTGGAATCGGAACTCTTCGGCCATGAAAAGGGCGCGTTCACCGATGCCAAGGAACGCAAGCTGGGCCTGGTGGAGACCGCCTCCGGCGGCACCCTGTTCCTGGACGAGATCGGCGACCTGGATCTGGGTCTCCAGGCCAAGCTCCTGAAACTGCTCGAGGAAAAGACCGTCCGTCGCCTGGGCAGCCTGCGGGACCAGAAGGTCGACGTACGCATCGTCGCCGCCACCCACCGGCCGCTGCCGGAACTGGTCGCCCAGGGCCGTTTCCGGGCTGACCTCTATTACCGGCTGCGCATTGTCGAACTCTCGTTGCCGCCCCTGCGGGAACGGGACGACGACATCCTGCTGCTGGCGCGCCGGTTCCTGGACACCCAGGCCGCCCGCTACGGACGCGGCGAGCTGCGTCTCTCGGAAGAGGCGGAGAAGCGGCTGCTTGCGCACGGCTGGCCAGGCAACGTGCGCGAACTGCGCAACCTGATGGAACAGGCCGTGCTATTGACGCCGGGGCCCGTGTTGGAGGCCGCCGATCTGCACCTGGGCATCACGGGCCACGAAGCGGAAGCCGCGTCGGAACCTTCATTCCCGTCCAGCGGGCGTCTGGAGGACATCGAACGCGGGTTGCTGCGCGACGCCTTGCTGAAGACCGGCTGGAACGTGACTCAGGCGGCACGGAATTTGGGCATCTCCCGCGACACGCTGCGTTACCGGATCGAGAAGCACGGTTTGTCGGCCGGGGAATGACGACCGGAATCACCCTGCCGGGAAGGCGGGCAGACAGCGAACAGCGTCGCGAAGGCGCGACCCGCGCACATCCGGCGGGTCCGCGCCTCCGGATGGCCAAATGACTCGTCGCCACGCTCCCATGCCTCCCATGCTGCATACCTGGCGATCGGCGCGCCGGGACCAGCGGGGAAACCCAGGCCCGGACGCCCCATGAACCGCAGCGGGGGGTTCAGTCGGCTCCGAGCGCGGTCGCCAGTCCCGCGAGAACCGCACCGCATGGACCGCAAACCTTCACGTCGATCAGCCCATCCGCCCGGGTGGCGCCTAGATTGATCGCGGCGATGGGCTTTGCGAGCGACCGGGCCCGCTCGCAAAAACGGTAGCCGGAATACACCATCAGCGACGATCCGGCGACGAGTAGCGCGTCCGATTCGGCGAGGAGCGTCATCGCCTCGTCGACCCGGGACCGCGGCACGCTGTCCCCGAAGAACACCACATCCGGCTTGAGAACGCCGCCGCAAGCCGGACACGCGGGGGGCTCGAACCGGTCGAGGTCCGCCCCTTCCAGGTCCGCGTCGCCGTCGGGGGCCGGGGCGGCGGCGGCACCCGCCAGCCAGGCATTGGCCGATTCCAGGCGCCGCTGCACCTCCGTTCTCGGCATACGGTGGGCACAATCCATGCAGAGCACCCAGCGCAGGTTTCCATGCAGTTCCATGACCCGGCGGTGGCCGGCGGCCTGGTGCAGGCCATCCACGTTCTGGGTGAGCAGCCCTTGGATCCGGCCACTGGCCTCGAGGGCAGCCAGCGACCGGTGGGCCGTATTCGGCCGGGCCCGCTGGAACACAGGCCAGCCGAGCATGCTGCGCGCCCAGTAGCGTCGCCGTACGTCGATCGAGTCCATGAATTCCTGGTGGCGGACCGGTTGGCGACGTTTCCACCGGCCGTCCTCGTCCCGATAGTCGGGAATGCCCGATTCGGTGCTGACCCCGGCACCGGTCAGCACGAGAATCCGTGGATGGTCGCCGACGAAGGCAAACAGCTCACGCAGCCCCGGCAATGACGAACGGATGGCTTCGGGCATACCGGGACACGTCGTGGAACGATCTGGAGTTGGAGGCGCGAGCCGGAATCGAACCGACGTAGACGGCTTTGCAGGCCGCTGCATAACCACTCTGCCATCGCGCCAGCGATGCCGGGAGAACCCCGGAATTAAAAGGGGAAAGGGCCGTCACGGCGCTTTCCCCGGAAAACCTGGAGCGGGAAACGAGTCTCGAACTCGCGACCTCAACCTTGGCAAGGTTGCGCTCTACCAACTGAGCTATTCCCGCAGGAAGGACGCGAATTATACCCACGGTTCGGGGTGTGTCAACGAGTCCGTCGGGAGGGCGCAGCGCGTTCGTTGCCGGCCCCATCGCGGATCGCCGCCGAACCTCTCGCGGTGCGGGCCCGGCAGTCCGACGAGGCGATCCGCGGCACGGCATGCTCACTTCGCGGAAGCGATTTCCGGCCAGGCCTTGCGCAAGTAGTACCCCATCGACCACAGGGTCAGCAGGGCGGCGGCCCATACCAGCCAGGTACCGATGCGCGCCATGTCCAGCCCGCCGAGCGGCGCCCCGTAGAGGAGCATCGGGATCGCGACCATCTGCGCCGTCGTCTTCAGCTTGCCTAGCATCGAGACGGCAACGCTGCGCGCCGCTCCGATCTTGGCCATCCACTCCCGCAGGGCCGAGATGGTGATCTCGCGGCCCACGATGATCAGGGCCACGATGGCGCTCGCCCGCTCGAATTCGACCAGGACCACCAACGCCGCGGCGACCATGAGCTTGTCCGCCACCGGGTCGAGGAAGGCGCCGAAGGCCGTGGTCTGTCCCAGCTTGCGGGCGAGCCAGCCGTCGATCCAGTCGGTGACCGCCGCCGCGATGAACATGCCGGTGGCCAGCACGTTGCGTTCGTGCAGGCTCATCCAGTCCGCGGGCAGATAGAACACGCCGACGAAAAGAGGGATCACCACGATGCGCGCCCAGGTCAGCAGGTTCGGAAGGTTCAGTGGCATGTCAATGCAATTCCTTGTGGATCTTCTCGGCCAGCGCGCGGCCGATGCCCTCCACCCGGCTCAGGTCCTCCACCGTCGCGGCCAACACCCCCTGAAGGCCCCCGAACTGTGCCAGGAGCCGCTTGCGCTTGGCCGGGCCGATGCCGGCGACATCCTCGAGACGGGAGTGACCGCGCGCCTTGGCGCGCCTGGCCCGGTGGCCGCCGATGGCGAATCGGTGGGCCTCGTCGCGGATCTCCTGCACCAAGTGAAATCCCGGATGGTCGGGAGGCCATTCTATCGCCTCGTCGCGCCCGGCCACGAAAAGAGTCTCGCACCCGGGTTTGCGTTCCACGCCTTTTGCGATGCCGATGGACAGCAGGTGCTCCAGGCCCAGTTCGGCCAGAACCTCCCGCGCGACCCGATGCTGCCCCTTGCCGCCATCGATGAGGATCAGGTCCGGTTCCGCACCCTCCCCGGCCGCCACCTTCTCGTAGCGCCGGGTCAGCGCCTGGCGCATTGCCGCGTAATCGTCGCCCGGCTCGATGCCCGCGATGTTGTAGCGCCGATAGTCGCTCTTGCGCATCGCGCCGTCCACGCAGACGACGCAGGAGGCCACGGTCCCCTCTCCCATCGTGTGGCTGATGTCGAAGCATTCGATACGGCCCGGCGCCTCCGCCAGATCGAGGGCATCGCGCAGCGCTTCCAGCCGGCTGCCGGACCGGGCGCGGGCCTGGCGACGGGCATCGATGGCGAGCAGCGCGTTCTTCTCCGCCATCGCCATCCAAGCCCGCTCCGCCTCGTTGCGCGGCTGTCCCACGGAGACGCCACCCTTGACGCCGTCGAATGACGCCTGGACTTCCTCGCCGATGGGCGCGTTGGCGACGATCCGCGCCGGCGGCGGATGTTCCAGGTAGTGCTGGGACACGAAGGCTTCCAGCACATCGGCGGGATCGGCGAGGGAAGCCTCGGCCTGCGGGAAGAAGGCGCGATCGCCCAGGTGCAGGCCGCCGCGCACCATCGCCAGCACGATGCAGACTTCGCCCCCGGCGACGACGGCGGCCAGCACGTCGGCATCCTCGTCGCGGGCGGAGCTCACGTACTGGCGGTGCAACACCGCCTGCAGGGCGCGGATCTGGTCGCGCAGACCCGCCGCCTGCTCGAAGCGCAGCTCGTCCGACGCCTTCTGCATGGCCGCCGTCAGGCCTTCGATGACTTCGGCATGGCGGCCACGCAGGAAGAGCTCGGCGAGCCGCGTATCGCTGCCGTACTCTTGCGCGGAGACGAGGCCCACGCAGGGCGCCTTGCAACGATGGATCTGGTGCAGAAGGCAGGGGCGCGAGCGGTTGGCGAACACCGTTTCCTCGCAGGTGCGCAGCAGGAAGGTCTTCTGCAGCAGCTGGATGCTCTCGCGTACGGCGTGGGCGTTGGGAAACGG
>DAOLKI010000001.1:0-38875 GCA_035331665.1 Rhodocyclaceae bacterium | reverse complement strand
GGACCACGAGCCAGTGCCAGATGCTCCAGCTTCCCATGCCTCTCTCCTATTGCGCCGGTTGCGGCGGCTTGCGCGGCACCATGGACCCGAGAGGTTCCGGACCGCCTACGATATGAACGTGCAGATGATACACCTCCTGCCGACCGATCCGTCCCGTGTTGATAATCACGCGAAAACCGTCGTTGAGGCCCTGGCCACGGGCCAATTCATCGGCCTTGAGCAGGATCTTTCCGAGCACTGCCTGGTGTTCGGACCGCACCTCCATCAGGGACGGCACGTGCAGCTTCGGGATGATCATGAAATGGACCGGCGCCGACGGATGGATATCGTGGAATGCGTAAAGATCCTCGTCCTCGTATATTTTTCGGCTCGGAATCTCGCCTTTGACGATGCGACAGAAGATGCAGTCGCTCACGGATGGGTCCTCGAGCGCTTCTCGTCGATACCGGAGATGCCCTCCCGCCGCCGGAATTCGACCATCACGTCGTCCACGCCTATGCCCATGTGGGTCATCAGAACCAGGCTGTGGAACCAGAGGTCGCAGACCTCCCGCACCAGATGCAACCGGTCGCCGTCCTTGGCTGCCATGATGACCTCGGCCCCCTCTTCGGCAATCTTTTTGCAGATGGCTTCGGTGCCCTTGGCGTAAAGGCTGGCCACATAGGACGAATCGGGCGCGGCGCCCTTGCGTTCGAGCAGGGTCTGCTGGACGCGGTGGATGACTTCGAGATCGATCACTTGTATATCTCCTTGGGATCCTTCAATACGGGCTCCACCTCCAGCCACTTGCCGCCCTCGAGGCGCTGGAAAAAGCAGGAGCGGCGACCGGTGTGACAGGCGATTCCGCCGATCTGCTCCACCTTCAGCAACACCACGTCGTTGTCGCAGTCCAGCCGGACCTCGTGCAGGGACTGCACGTGTCCGGACTCCTCGCCCTTGCGCCACAGTTTCTTGCGGGACCGGGACCAGAAGATGGCACGCCCCTCCTTGACCGTCAATTCCAGGGCCTCCCGATTCATCCAGGCAACCATCAGGATCTCCCCGGTCGCCGAGTCCTGGGAAATGGCCGGTACCAGCCCCTGGTCGTCCCATTTCACCTGGTTCAGCCATTTCGGCTGGCTCATAGTCTCACCTCGATGCCTCGATCACGCATGTACTCCTTGGCCTGGCGCACCGTATATTCGCCGTAGTGGAAGATGCTCGCGGCGAGGACCGCGTCGGCCAGGCCCTCGGTCACCCCATCCGCCAGGTGTTGCAGGTTTCCCACGCCGCCGCTGGCAATGACCGGAATACGGACGGCCTCCGCGACGGCGCGGGTCAGGGCCAGATCGAACCCGTTCTTCGTGCCGTCCCGGTCCATGCTGGTGAGCAGGATCTCGCCGGCACCGAGGGACTCAACCCGGCGAGCCCATTCGACGGCGTCGATTCCCGTCCCCTTGCGGCCTCCGTGCGTGAAGACCTCCCAACGACCCGGCACCGACTGCTTCGCATCGATCGCGACAACGATGCACTGGGCCCCCACCTTTCCCGATGCCTCTGCCACCAGGTCCGGATTCTGGACGGCAGCAGTGTTCATGCTCACCTTGTCGGCGCCGGCGTTGAGCAGCCGCCGGACGTCTTCCACCTTGCGGACGCCACCGCCGACGGTCAGGGGAATGAACACCTGTTCCGCGCAGGCCTCCACGATGTGCAGGATGATGTCGCGTTGGTCCGAGCTCGCCGTGATGTCGAGGAAGGTCACCTCGTCCGCACCCTGTTCGTCGTAGCGCCGTGCAATCTCGACAGGATCCCCGGCATCGCGCAGGGATACGAAATTGACGCCTTTCACGACACGTCCGGCGTTGACGTCGAGGCAGGGGATGATCCGTTTGGCAAGCATGGGATGGAATCCGGCAGGGACGGGGGTGGGCAGTTGCGGGGCCGCGGGATTCGTCGCCCCCTCAGGCACCGCGAATCACGCCCCGGTCCCGGCGAACTTGTCCGCCGCGGCCTGGGCCGACTTGAAATCCAGCTTGCCTTCGTAGATGGCGCGTCCCGTGATGGCACCCATGATGCCTTCGTCCTGAACGCCACAAAGCGCCTGGACGTCCTGCAGGCTGGCGATACCGCCGGAAGCAATCACGGGAATCTTCAGCGCCTGGGCCAGCTTGACCGTCGCCTCCACATTGACGCCGCTCAACATGCCGTCGCGCCCGATGTCGGTGTAGATCACGGCCTCCACGCCGTAGTCCTCGAACTTCTTGGCCAGGTCGATCACGTCGTGTCCGGTCATCTTGGACCAGCCATCCACGGCCACCTTGCCGTCCTTGGCGTCCAGTCCGACGATGATGTGGCCGGGAAAGGCTCCGCACGCATCATGCAGGAACCCGGGATTCTTCACCGCCGCGGTGCCGATGATTACGTAGGACACCCCATCATCCAGGCAACGCTCGATCGTATCCAGGTCGCGGATGCCGCCGCCGAGTTGCACGGGTATCTCATCGCCCACTTCCCTAAGAATTGCCTTGATCGCCGGCTCGTTCTTCGGCTTTCCGGCGAAGGCGCCGTTCAGGTCGACCAGATGCAGGCGGCGCGCGCCCTGGGCGATCCAGTGCCTGGCCATGGCCGCCGGATTCTCGGAGAACACGGTGGCATCGTCCATCGCGCCCTGCTTCAGGCGAACGCAATGGCCATCCTTCAGGTCGATCGCGGGTATCAGCAGCATGGGTAGGAAGGTCTCGGGACCGGTACGGAAATATCGCGGGGATACGGGTATGGGTTCGGCTCGGTGTTCCCGCCGCAATCGACGCGTCAGGGATTCCAGTGCATGAAATTGCGGAGGAGCCGGAGGCCGGCCTGGGCACTCTTTTCCGGGTGGAATTGCACGGCGAAAATGTTAGCGCGGGCCACCGCGCTGGTAAAGGGGATGCCGTAGAGGGTCGATCCGGCGATCACTTCGGGCGTCGCCGGTTCCACATAGTAACTGTGCACGAAATAGAAACGGCTTTCGTCGGCGATTCCGTCCCACAACGGATGGGGTTCGGCCTGGCGGACCTGGTTCCAACCCATGTGCGGCACCTTGAGTCGCTCACCCGCGGGTCCCGTCATGGCCTCCATGGGAAAATGTCGCACCTGGCCGGGCAGCAACCCGAGGCCGGGTACGTCACCCTCGTCGCTGTGCTGGAACAGCATCTGCAAGCCGATGCAGATGCCCAGGAAGGGTTTGTCCGCCGCGGCACGCAGGACGGCTTGCTTCAGGCCGCGCCGTTCCAGTTCGGCCATGCAGTCGGGCATGGCGCCCTGGCCGGGCACCACCACGCGTCCCGCCGACGCCACGGTCGCCGGGTCGGCGGTCACGACCACCGGCTGCCCTCCGGCCACGTGTTCCAGGGCCTTGGCGACGGAACGCAGATTGCCCATACCGTAATCGACGACGGCGACATTGGGATTCATCACGACACCTCGGGGAATTTCCGGAGTTGAGCGCTTGGATTGCGGACCAGGTTGGAGCGGGGCGACAGGCGGCCCCTCAGAGGCTTCCCTTGGTGGAGGGGATTCCGCCGCCGCGGGGATCGGACTCCACCGCCGTGCGCAGTGCGCGCGCAAAGGCCTTGAAGACCGTCTCCGCCTGGTGGTGCGCGTTCTCCCCCCGCAGATTGTCGATGTGCAGGGTGATGCAGGCATGGTTCACGAGGCCCTGGAAGAACTCCCGCACGAGATCAACGTCGAACTCGCCGATGGCGGCACGGGCAAAGGGCACATGAAACACGAGTCCCGGACGGCCGGAAAGGTCGACCACGACCCGCGAGAGGGCTTCGTCCAGCGGGACGTATGCGTGCCCGTAACGGCGCAATCCCTTCTTGTCGCCCCAGGCCCGGCCCAACGCCTGGCCAAGCGCAATACCCACGTCCTCGGTAGTGTGATGCCCGTCGATGTGCAGGTCCCCCTTCGCTTCCACCGTCAGGTCGATCAACCCGTGGCGCGCAATCTGGTCGAGCATGTGATCCAGGAACCCTATGCCAGTGGCAAGATTCGACTTGCCGGTGCCGTCCAGGTCCACGGCGACCCGTATCTGGGTTTCCAACGTATTTCGGATGATTTCGGCTTGGCGCATGGCCGCTGCGGGGTCCGGTTGCGGGTCGCTGCATGATACCATTTCGGGCCTTTCCGGCCTGCCGGACGCCTACGGCGCCGATGGGCTTCAGCCTGTTCCTTCCTAACGATCCACACGATTCGCATCGTCGTATGAACGCTCCCCAGAACCCGTATTGGAGCCCCGTCGTCCGCGGCCTTTCGCCCTATGTCCCCGGCGAGCAACCGAAGCTCGCCAATCTCGTCAAGCTCAACACCAACGAGAATCCCTACGGCCCGAGCCCGCGGGTCCTCGAAGCCCTGCGCGGCGAGGTCGGCGACGGCCTGAGGCTCTATCCGGACCCCAATGCCGAACGCCTGAAGGAGGCCGTCGCCGGCTTCTTCGGCGGCATCTCGCCGCGGGAGGTCTTCGTCGGCAACGGCTCGGACGAGGTCCTTGCCCACGTGTTCCTGGGCCTGCTCAAGCATGACCGGCCCCTGCTCTTCCCGGACATCACCTACAGTTTCTATCCGGTGTATTGCGGGCTATACGGGATCGCCCACGAGACCGTGCCGCTGGACGACGATTTCGCGCTGCGCCCCGCGGACTACCTCCGGCCTAATGGCGGTGTCATTTTTGCCAACCCGAATGCGCCCACGGGCCGGGCCCTGGCGATGGGTGAACTGGAACGCATCGTCGCCGGCAACGCCGGTTCCGTGGTCGTGGTCGACGAGGCCTACGTGGATTTCGGGGGCCAGTCGGCAGTGCCCCTCGTGGGCCGACATCCCAATCTGCTGGTCGTCCAGACCCTGTCGAAGTCGCGCAGCCTGGCCGGCCTGCGCGTCGGGTTCGCCATCGGACAGCCGCATCTGATCGAGGGGCTGGAACGGGTCAAGAACAGCTTCAACTCCTATCCGCTGGGCCGGCTGGCCCTAGCCGGTGCGGTCGCGGCCATGGAGGACCGGGAGTGGTTCGATCGCACCCGCCACGCCGTGATCCGCAGTCGCACCGCCCTGGTGGCCGCCCTCGCAGGACTCGGATTTCAGGTCATCCCCTCGGCAGCCAACTTCGTGTTCGTCCGCCACCCGGCACGCGATGCCGGCGAACTGGCCCGGGCCCTGCGGGAGCGCAGCATCATCGTGCGTCACTTCCGGTTGCCGCGTATCGATCAGTTCCTGCGGATCACGGTGGGCACCGACGCGCAGTGCGGCGCCCTGACCGAAGCCCTGCGCGACATTCTCCGCTAGACCGTTTCGCGCGAACCCGCCGCGTCGGCGGGGCGCGAATCGGCCTTACCGGCCCAGCCGCAATTCCGCCGCCCGCGCGTGGGCCGTGAGCCCTTCCCCGTGGGCAAGCGTGGACGCGACCGGGCCCAGGGCGATGGCCCCCGCCTCCGACACCTCGATCAGGCTCGATCGTTTCTGGAAATCGTAGACGCCCAGGGGACTGGAGAAGCGTGCGCTGCGCGAAGTGGGCAGCACGTGGTTCGGCCCGGCGCAGTAGTCGCCCAGGGATTCGGACGCATAGTGCCCCATGAAGATGGCGCCGGCATGGCGGATCCGCCCCAGCAAGGCGCGCGGATCCTCGACCGCCAGTTCCAGGTGTTCCGGCGCAATCCGGTTGGCGATGACGCAGGCCTCCGCCAAGTCCGAGACCAGGATCAGGGCGCCGCGGCCGGACAGGGAGGCGGCGATCACTTGCCGTCGGGGCATGGTCGGCAGGAGTTCTCCGATACGCGCGGCAACCCGGTCCAGATAGGCTGAATCCGGGCAGAGCAGGATGGACTGCGCCAACTCGTCGTGTTCCGCCTGGGCGAAGAGGTCCATGGCCGTCCATTCCGGATCGCCGGAGCCGTCCGAGATCACCAACACCTCCGAGGGTCCGGCCACCATGTCGATGCCGACGACGCCGAAGACGCGGCGCTTCGCACTTGCCACGTAGGCGTTGCCGGGGCCGACGATCTTGTCCACCTGGGGGATGGTCTGGGTGCCGTAGGCCAGCGCGCCCACGGCCTGGGCACCGCCCAGGGTGAAGACACGGTCGACGCCGGCCAGGTGGGCGGCTGCCAGTACAAGCGCATTCCTCTCGCCGCGCGGTGTCGGCACCACCATGATCAGTTCGCGCACGCCGGCCACCTTGGCAGGGATGGCATTCATCAGGACCGAACTCGGGTAGGCCGCCTTGCCGCCGGGCACGTAGAGGCCGACCCGGTCGAGAGGCGTCACCTTCTGCCCCAACCGCGTGCCATCGGCCTCCGTGTACTCCCAGGACTCGGCCCTCTGCCGCTCGTGGTAGGAACGAATCCGGCCCGCGGCGAGTTCCAGCGCCTGGCGCTGGACCGCGGGCAGCCCCGCGAACGCGGCGGCGAGTTCCTCCTGGGCGAGTTCCACCTGGACCATGGTCGTCACATCGAGCCTGTCGAAGCGGCGCGTGTAGTCCAGCACGGCTTCGTCGCCCACGGTACGGACGTTGGCCAGAATGTCGGCAACGGTGCGTTCGATCGCATCGTCGACGGAATGATCGAAATGAAGCAGCGCGTCGAGGGTGGACAGAAACTCCGGATCACGGGTCGACAGGCGGCGCGGCAGGGCATTCATGGGACGGCTCCGGCAATGGCGTCGATAACGGGCTGGATCAGGTCGTGTTTCATCTTCATGGACGCCTGGTTCACGATCAGCCGCGAGGAAATCGGCATGATCTCCTCCACCTCCACCAGATTGTTGGCCTTCAGGGTCGCGCCGCTCGAGACCAGGTCCACGATGGCCTCGGCGAGCCCGGCCAGGGGCGCGAGTTCCATGGAACCATAGAGCTTGATCAGGTCCACGTGTACGCCTTTCGCCGCGAAGTGCTCGCGGGCGACCTCGATGTACTTGGTGGCCACCCGCAGGCGCGCCCCACGGCGCACGGCGGCCTGGTAGTCGAAACCGGCCGGGGCGGCCACACACATGCGGCAGCGGGCGATCTGCAGGTCGAGCGGCTGGTAAAGGCCGGTCCCGCCGTGCTCCAGCAGCACGTCCTTGCCGGCGATGCCCAGGTCCGCGGCACCGTACCGGACGTAGGTGGGCACATCGGACGCCCGCACGATCACCACCCGCACCTCCGGCCGGTTGGTGCCGATGATCAGCTTGCGTGACGACTCGGGATTCTCGGCCGGCACAATGCGCGCAGCGGCCAGCAGGGGCAGGGTTTCGTCGAAGATCCTGCCCTTGGATAGGGCGATGGTGATGGTGCTCATGGTCATCCCGATTTTATCCGGCGCACCGGTCACTTCACCCGCCGCACCTTGGCGCCCAGGGCGGTAAGCTTCTCTTCCAGTCTCTCGTAGCCGCGGTCCAGGTGGTAGATGCGGTCCACCAGGGTCTCGCCCCGGGCCACGAGGCCGGCGATCACGAGGCTCGCGGAAGCCCGCAGATCGGTGGCCATCACCGTCGCCCCGTTCAGTTGCGGCCGTCCCTTGACCACCGCGGTATTGCCGTCGATGGCAATGTCCGCGCCCAGGCGGATCAGTTCCACCGCGTGCATGAACCGGTTCTCGAAGATGGTTTCGCGGATCACCGCGGTGCCTTCCGCCACGGCGTTGACCGCCATGAACTGGGCCTGCATGTCGGTGGGGAATGCCGGGTAGGGCGCCGTGCGGATCGATACCGCGGTCAGTCGCGGCGGCGCCTTGAGACGTATCAGGTCCCGGGAGAACTCGATGACGCAGCCTGCGTCCATCAGCTTGTCGATGACCGCATCGAGATAGGCGGCGGAGGTCCCGGTCAGGCGGATGTCGCCCCCCGTCACGGCGGCGGCGCAGAGGTAGGTTCCCGTCTCGATGCGGTCGGGCATGATCCGGTGGGTCGTCCCGTGGAGATTCCGGACGCCGCGGATGCGGATCACGTCGGTACCGGCGCCGGAGATCTGGGCCCCCATGGCCACCAGGCAGTTGGCCAGATCCACGACCTCGGGCTCCCGGGCCGCGTTTTCGATCACCGTCTCGCCATCCGCAAGGCATGCCGCCATCATCAAGTTCTCGGTGCCGGTCACCGTGACCATGTCGGTGAACAGGCGCGCGCCTTTCAATCGGGCAGCCCTGGCCATCACGTAGCCCTGTTCCACGGCGATTTCGGCGCCCATGGCCTGCAGGCCCTTGATGTGCTGGTCCACCGGCCGGGCGCCGATGGCGCAGCCGCCGGGCAGGGACACCTTCGCCTCGCCCGCCCTGGCGGTCAGTGGCCCCAAGACGAGAACGGATGCCCGCATGGTCTTGACCAGTTCGTACGGCGCCACCGGGCTGGTCAGTTCCGCCGCATCCAGCGTCACCCGATCCCCTTCCCGTTCCACCCGCACGCCCATCTGCTCGAGCAGCCTCAGCATGGTGCGGATGTCCTGGAGGGCCGGGACATTGGTGAATGTGACGGGCTCACGGCTCAACAGCGCGGCACACAACAGCGGAAGTGCCGCGTTCTTCGCGCCCGAGATCGCAATCTCGCCGCGCAGGGGGCCATTTCCCTCGATCAGGAGCTTATCCACGCGCGGACCACTCCTCCGGCGTCAAGGTCTGCATGGACAGGGCATGGAGTTCGCCCGAGTCGAAACGCTCCTTCAACAGGGCATTGACGCGCTGCTGCCGCTTGACCCGGTTCAGCCCCGCGAACTCCCGGCATACGATGACGGCCTGGAAATGATGGCCGTCACCCTCCACGGTCACATGCTCGCAGGGGAGTCCGGCGGCGATCCATTGTTCGATGAGTTTTGGGTCGAGCATTGCAGGTACTCCTAGGCTCTCAGCTTGTAGCCCCGGCGCAGCAGGGCCAGGGTGAGAGCGGAAAGTGCGACGAAGAAGCCGCCGACGACCGCGAGGCTGGTCCACGGGGAAGCGTCGGAAACGCCGAAGAACCCGTAACGGAAGCCGTCGATCATGTAGAAGACCGGGTTCCATGCCGACACCCGCTGCCAGAAGGGCGGCAGGGAATGGACGGAATAAAAGACCCCGGAAAGAAATGTCAGTGGCATTATCAGGAAGTTCTGGAAAGCCGCGAGTTGGTCGAATTTGTCGGCCCAGATGCCGGCGATGACCCCCAAGGTCCCCAGGATGCCGCCGCCCAGGAGGGCGAACACGATGATCCAGGCGGGCGCCGCGAAACCGAGCCGGGCAAACCATAGGGTGGCCAGCAACACGCCCAATCCGACGCAAAGGCCACGGACCACCGCCGCCCCCACGTACGCCGCCCAGAACGCCGGATACGAGATGGGGGGAAGCAGCACGAAGACGATGCTTCCCGTCACTTTGGATTGGATCAGGGAGGATGAGGAATTGGCGAACGCGTTCTGCAGGACGGACATCATGACGAGGCCCGGCACCAGGAAGGAGGAGTACGGCACGCCGTGCACCTTCACGTGCTCCTCCAGGACGTGGGAGAAGATCAGCAGGTACAGCATCGCCGTGAGCACGGGCGCGGCGATGGTCTGGAAGGCCACCTTCCAGAACCGCAATACTTCCTTGTAGAGGAGTGTCGTGAAACCGCTCACGCCGCCTCCGCCGGGCCGGCCCAAGGAGTCGGCCAGCCCGCGCCCCCGAGCGGGCAATGCCCGCGCACCGACGTCACCCCCCTTCCCCGGGAAGCGGGGTGGCGGGGGATGAGGGCGATAAAGGCCGCCGCCGGGCCGCCCCAAGCAGGCGGCAAGCCAATGCCGCGGAGCGGGCGCTGTCCGCGCACAGGCGTCACCCTCCTTCCCCTGGAAGGGGGGCCGGGGGGATGGCCCATCCTGTCTCCGCAGGGGAGCGCTCGCGCTCCCCCCTTTCCCCGAAACCGGGGCCGGCGGCGACAGGGGCCAGGCTCACAGGGCCTCCGCCGGATTCATGACGCGCACGAAGACCTCCTCCAGATCCGGCTTCCCGATTTCCAGGTCCTCGAGAATGCATCCCGCATCACGCAGGACGGCGAGGAGGGTCTCGACCTCGTCGAACCGGTCGAATTCAACGCTCCACAGCCCCGCCTCCTCATTGGCCCGCTCGGCGAGACCCGCAGGCAGCACACCCCTGGCCAGGCGGAAACGAAGCGCGTGGGCCGAGAAGCGGCGCAACAGATTGCGGGTGCTGTCCAGGGCGACGATGCGGCCCTGCTTCAGCATGGCGATGCGGGTACAGAAGCTCTCGGCCTCTTCAAGGTAATGGGTCGTCAGGACGATGGTGTGGCCATCCGCATTGAGGCGGCGGATGAAGCGCCATAGCGTCTGGCGAAGCTCCACATCCACGCCTGCGGTCGGCTCGTCGAGGACGATCACGGGAGGACGATGGACGAGCGCCTGGGCGACGAGGACGCGACGCTTCATGCCCCCGGAGAGGGTGCGCATGTTGGCATCCGCCTTGGGCATCAGGTCCAGATTCTCCAGGATCTCATCGATCCAGGCCTCATTGTCCCGTATCCCGAAATACCCCGACTGGATGCGCAGGGTCTCGCGCACCGAAAAGAAGGGATCGAACACCAGTTCCTGCGGAACGACGCCGAGTTGGCGGCGGGCCTGCCGGTAGTCGGTGTGCACTCCGAACCCCATGACCTCCAGGCGGCCGGCATCGGGACGCACGAGCCCGGCAAGGGCGGAGATCAAGGTCGTCTTCCCCGCGCCGTTGGGTCCAAGAAGGCCGAAGAACTCTCCGCGGGGTATTTCCAGGTTGACGTCGTCCAGGGCCAGGGTGGGGCCGAAACGCTTGGAGACACCGGAAACGCGGATGGCGGGAATCATGGACAGGACGGTCAGCAGGTTCGGGAAAGGCAATTCCGGCGCGAGGCCCGAAGTCAATCGAACCGCGGTTGAACGAACTCAGCCCGCAACGGGAAGGAGTTCGGCGACCCCGTATACCTCGGCCAGACTGAGCAGATCGCGAGGTGCATTCAACACCCGGACGTCTGCCCCTTTGCCCTTGCCGGCGCGCACCCAACCAAAAACGACGGCCAATCCGGAGGAGTCAACGCCGGTGACTTCCGCGAGGTCGAAGAAGCAGGCGGGCGCCGCCAAAGCGGCAGTGCCCTCCGCGAGCAACCGGGTGGCCCCGTCGAGGGTCATCGGCCCGGAAACCTGGATGCGATCTCCGGCAACACGGATCATTTCTTTTCGCTGCCCTGGTTCTTGGTCTGCAGCGTCTTGATCAGACCGTCGATTCCATTGTTGCGGATTTCGGTGGCAAACGTCTCCCGATAGTTCGTCACCAAGCTGACGCCGCCCACCTCGATGTCATAGACCTTCCAGCCTGAAGCGGTCTTCTCGAGGGAGTAGTCGAGCTCAATGGGCTTTGCACCCGACTGCTTGATCTCGGTGCGGACCCTGACGTCCATGTCGCCGGGCTGGGCCTTCAGGGGCTTGTAATCGATCGTCTGGCTGCGGTATTCGGTCAAGGCCTTCGAGTAGGTGCGCACCAGGAGCGTGCGGAACTCGTCCGTCAGCGCCTTCTGCTGGGCCGGACTCGCCTGCCGCCAGTCCCGTGCCGTGGCGAGTTGCGCCATGCGCGCGAAATTGAAATGCGGCAGGACCTTTGCCTCCACCAGATCGATGGCCTTGCGGTGGCTCCCGGACTGTATGTCCCTGTCCTTGCGCACGATTTCCAGCACCTCGGTGGTGACGTTCCTGACCAGGACATCCGGCGCCACGGCCTCCTGGGCACCGACGTTAACGGAAATACAGAGAGCCGCGAGGCCCGCGAAAAGCCACTTCATGGAAAATCCTTGTATCGAATCAGCGCGCCGCAGCCAGCGGGCCCGCCGGCTGCGCGGCATGGTCGGCCGCGAGCTTCCGGTCCTCGTCCAAGGCCGCGTCCTGCTCCCGGGGCGGATTGCCATCGTGAATGAGGTTCCGCCGCCGCTGCAGGTAGCCATCGCGTATGTAGGAATACTTGTCCAGCGCCGCCTCTTCGATCACCTTGTCGGCCGGCAGCAGCGCCGCACGATCGCTGACGACGCGCAGGGCATACAGGGTATTACGGGTCGGAATGTGGTCGACATACCCGACCGGATCCGTCTTGACGTCCAGGATCAGTCCGACGGTGTCGCGCACGGTACGCGGCCCGAAGAACGGCACGACCACGTAGGCACCGCTGCCCACGCCCCACCGGCCGAAAGTCTGGCCGAAATCCTCGTTGTGCTTCTCGAGACCCATGTCCGACGCCACGTCGATGACGCCGAGCAACCCGATCGTCGAGTTCACAACGAACCGGCCGGCATCCGAGGCGGCCTCCGGCACCTTGCCCTGGAGCAGGTTGTTGACGGCGATGAACACGTCGCCGATGTTGGCGAAGAAGTTGGAGACGCCGGTCTTGATCGGCGCGGGAAGGACGTAGTCGTAGGCGGTGGAGACAGGTTTGATGACGACGGTGTCGACACCCTCGTTGAAGGCGAACATGGCCCGATTGAAACCCTCGATCGGATCCTTCGGATTGCCGGAGGTGGCGCATCCGCCGAGCAGGCCTCCCACGGCGAGGGCTGCCGCCAAGGCACCCAGGCGCCGGCGCAGGGGGTTTCCTGCCATGGTCATTTCCTCGTTGTCGCGCTGCATCGCCGCCTCACTTCTTGCCGCCGTCTTCGGCCGCCTTGTTGAACATGAACTGGCTGATCAGTTTTTCCAGGACGACGGCCGACTGCGTCTTCTTGACCTTTTCACCGTCCTTCAGCATTTCGGTGTCGCCACCGACCTCGAAACCGATGTACTGCTCCCCGAGCAGACCCGAGGTGTTGATGGTCAGAATGGTGTCGCGCGGAAACTTGAACCGCTGGTCCAGTTGCATCGAGACGACCGCCCGATATGACTCCTGGTCAAAGCGGATTTCCGCCACCCGCCCGACCACGACCCCGGCGCTTTTCACGGGTGCCCGCACCTTCAGGCCGCCGATGTTATCAAATTCAGCCATCAGCCGGTACGTCTCGCCCGTGCTCGAAGATGCCAAATTTCCCACTTTCAGGGCCAAAAACAACAGGGAGGCGAGGCCGATGGCAACGAAGAAGCCTACCCAAAGGTCAATCGCGGCACGATTCATGGTTCAGACACCCCGGAACATGAAAGCGGTTAGGATGAAATCGGCGGCCAGGATGGCCAGGGACGAAGTGACGACGGTGCGGGTGGTCGCCCCCGAAACGCCTTCCGCGGTGGGCTCCGAGTCGTATCCCTCGAAGACGGCGATCCAGGTGACGATGACGCCGAAGACGAAGCTCTTGATGACCCCGTTGACGATGTCCTCGCGGAAATCGACGGAAGCCTGCATCTGGGACCAGAAGGACCCCTCGTCCACCCCGATGAGCTGGACCCCCACCAGGTAGCCGCCGAAGATGCCCATGGCGGAGAACAGGGCCGCGAGCAACGGCATGGAGATGATTCCTGCCCAGAAACGGGGGGCAACGACACGGGCGATCGGGTTTACCGCCATCATTTCCATGGCCGACAACTGCTCGGTTGCCTTCATCAGCCCGATTTCGGCTGTGATGGCCGATCCCGCCCGGCTGGCGAAAAGCAGTGCGGCCACAACGGGCCCCAATTCGCGCACCAGCGACAGAGCCACGAGGATGCCGAGGGCCTCGGAGGACCCGTAGCGCTGCAGGGTATCGTAGCCCTGCAGACCCAATACCATCCCGACGAAGAGGCCGGATACGAGGATGATGATCAGGGAGAGGACGCCGGTGAAATAAATCTCGCGGATCGTCAGATGGAAACGTTTCAGCGCCGTCCCGGAATACACCAGGGTCATGGCGAAGAAGCGGCTGGCGAATCCGAGCCGCCGGATTCGGGATGTGACCTTGTGGCCCAGATTGGTCAGGACGCGGGTGATCGCGTTATCCATTGAGTGCCGCCGCTGGAAGTATCTGTTCCGCGTACGACGGCGCCGGGTACTGGAACGGCACCGGGCCGTCCGCCTCGCCCCAGACGAACTGGTGCACGTACGGCGCGTCGGAACGGCGGATCTCCTCCGCCGTACCCTCGGCGACGATGCGGCCTGCCGAGACGAAGTAGACGTAATCGACGATCTTCAGGGATTCCTGCACGTCGTGGGTCACGACGACCGAGCTCGCGCCGAGGGCCTCGGTCAGGGTACGGATCAACTCACCGATGATCGAGAGGGAAATCGGGTCCAGGCCGGCGAAGGGCTCGTCGTACATGATGAGCATCGGATCGAGGGCGATCGCACGGGCCAGGGCCACCCGCCGCGCCATGCCACCGGACAACTCGGAAGGCATCAACCGGTGGGCGCCACGGAGGCCTACGGCGTGGAGCTTCATCATGACCAGATCGCGGATCAGGTCCTCCGGAAGGTCGGTGTGCTCCCGCAACTGGAAGGCCACGTTATCGAACACCGACATATCCGTGAACAGGGCGCCGAACTGGAACAGCATGCCCATCCGGCGGCGCAGCCGGTAGAGGCCCTGGTCGTCCAGTTCGTGCACCACCTGGCCGTCCACCTTCACGTGCCCGCTCGTGGGTTTCAACTGCCCTCCTATGAGGCGCAACGTCGTGGTTTTGCCGCAACCGCTCTGTCCCATGATCGCCACCACCTTGCCGCGCGGAATCACCATGTTGATTCCGGTCAGGACGGGGCGCCCATCATAGGAAAAATTGAGGTTTCGGATTTCGACCAGGGGTTCCCCGGACACGGCACGGTTTCCAAACAAAAAACCTCGGCATTCTAGCAGAGCCGCCCGCGGCTCTCTGCCCGCCGGCACGGCGGACTCGCGTGCCATCCTGGGCGGCGGCGCGGCGGGGGGTTGCAAGGACGTTTGCGCTATCATCCGCTGGACATGAAGAATGCCTCGCCTGCGGCGGACGAAAGGCCGACCCTGTTGATCGTGGACGACGATCCATTGATCACGGAGAGTCTCGGCTTCTTTCTCGGCCCCGATTTCCGCATCCTCATGGCCGACACCCGCGAGAAGGGGATTGCCGTGGCCAGGTCTGCAGGGCGCCCGCCTGAACTGGCCCTCGTGGACCTGGGGCTGCCGCCGCATCCCCATCGTCCGGACGAAGGTTTCGCGCTGGTGGGGGATCTGCTGGCCCTGTCACCGGCGATGAAGATCATCATCCTGTCCGGTCAGAGCGACGAGTCCAACGCCCGCCACGCCCGAGCCCTCGGGGCCACCGAATTCGTGGCCAAACCCGCCGACCCGGAGACCTTGCGCCAGACGTTGAGGGGGGCTCTCAGCTTCCGCGAGGCCGAGTTGTCCCCCGCCGCGCGCACGGATGGGGAAGCATTCGTCGGGGACAGCCCGCCGGTGCGGAAACTGCGCGAACAGGTCGGCCAGTACGCGGATTCGCCGTTCCCCGTGCTCATAGAAGGCGAGTCCGGGAGCGGGAAGGAGATTGTCGCCCAGGCATTCCTGCATCGCCTGACCCATCGCCGACACCGCCCCTACCTCGCGCTCAATTGCGCCGCAATTTCGCCCTCCCTGGTCGAGCCGACGCTGTTCGGATATGCCAAGGGCGCGTTCACCGGGGCCACGCAGGCCAAGTCGGGTTATTTCGAGGATGCGGACGACGGCACCCTCTTCCTGGACGAAATAGGGGAATTGCCCCTCGAACTGCAGCCGAAGCTGTTGCGGGTGCTGGAGAACGGCGAGTACCAACGCGTCGGAGAAACCTTCCCGCGCCATAGCCGGGCGCGGATCATCGCCGCGACGAACCGGGACCTGCGCCGCGAAGTCCGGGAAGGGAGGTTCCGCGCCGACCTTTACCATCGGCTTTCCGTGTTCACGGTGGTGGCGCCGCCATTGCGCGAGACGGGGCGCGACCGCCTCCTGTTGCTGGATCATTTCCGCGCGCTATACGCCCGCCAGACCGGCCGGCCGCCGTTCGTGCTGTCATCGGCCGCCGAGGCCGCCTGGCTGGCCTACCACTTCCCGGGAAATGTCAGGGAACTGCGCAACATTGTGATCCGGCTCGTCGCCAAGCACGCCGGCCGAACCGTCGGGCCCGAGGACCTGCACGAGGAATTCGACATGGCACCGGGGCAGGCGGATGCGGCACCCTGGGCAGTCCCGACGGATCACGATCAGCTCGTGGCGATCGCCCTGCGCCAGCTCCAGGCGCGGGATGGCTTCGATCTGGACCAGACGCTCAGGAATTGGGAACTCGCCTACGTGGAGGCCGCGCAGAAGATCGCCCACGGAAACCTGAGCCAGGCCGCGCGCCTGCTCGGCGTGAATCGGACCACCCTGTACAACCGGATCGCCGCCCTGACCCGAGCCGGCGGCGACGCGGCCTGACCGGGAACGGCCATGTACCTCCGCCATTTCGGTCTCGGCGAAGCGCCCTTCCGGATCACGCCGCACACGGATTTCTTCTTTTCCGGCGCAAATCGCGGCGCCACCCTGGAAGCCCTGATCTACGCCATCACCCATGACGAAGGAATCGTCAAGGTCAGCGGCGAGGTGGGCAGCGGAAAGACGATGCTTTGCCGGGTCCTGATGGAGCGCTTGCCGGAAAAGGTGGTGACCATCTACCTGGCAAACCCTTCCCTCTCCCGCGACGACATCTTGTACGCGCTGGCCGACGAACTGGAAATTCCGGTCGCCGACAGCGCGCGGGCGACGTTGCTGCTGCGCGCCCTGCAGGAGCGCCTGATCGAGTTGTATTCGGCCGGCCGCCAAGTGGTCGTCCTGATCGACGAAGCCCACGCGATGCCGCCGGAAACGCTGGAGGAGATCCGGCTCCTCTCCAACCTGGAGTCGAACCGGCACAAGCTCCTGCAATTGGTCCTGTTCGGCCAGACGGAACTGAACGAAATCCTGGCGCGGCCCGAAATGCGGCAGTTGAAGGACCGGATCACCCACAATTTCACGCTGGAGCCCCTCGTCCGCGAGGATATCGCGAGTTATCTGGCCTTCCGGATGCGGGCCGCCGGCTACCGGGGGCCGGACGTCTTCGGCCTGGCCGCGGTACGGTTGATCGACAAGGCCTCCTCCGGGTTGACCCGGCGTATCAACATCCTTGCCGACAAGTCCCTGCTGGCTGTTTTCGCGGAGGGTGGCTACCAGGTGCTCCCGCGGCATGTGAAGGCGGCGGTGCGCGACTCGGAATTCCCTCTGCCCCGGAACAGCGCGCGATTGGCCGGCGTCGGAGCCGCGATGGCCGCCGCCGTGGCACTCGCGCTGGGCGCCGGATGGTGGCTGGCCAGACCGCAGGTCCCGGAAAGCCTGCCCCCGTCAGCACCGGGGCCGACACCCTCCCAGGGATCAACGACGCCCGCCACGACACTCCCGCCCTCCACCGCAGCCCCGCAGCCCGTGGTTCCGGCCACCCCCGCCACCGTGGCTCCCGCGGATTCGGCGCCGACCGCCGCGGTTGCCGGGGCGCCCGCGAACCCCCAACCCGCTCCCCCCGTGCCACCGTCGCCTGCCCAGACCTCCCAGGCTGCACCGGCGCCGTCGCCCGCGACCGCCACGATGCCGGCCCCCGGCGTACAAGCGGCCGCGAACCACGGCAGGGATGCTCCGCCCGGCCTCGACACGGAGCCCTTCGGAGCGCGAACCCGGGCCAAACTCGGCGAGACTCGCGCCTGGTTGCAGAAGGCAAACGACGACGCCTGGGTCCTGCAGATCCTCATCACCGGCGGCGCCCAGGCCGGGGAGGTCGAACGCCTGCTCGCCCAGGTGGAAAGCGGCGCGGAATACGGCGAACTGCGCGCTTATGCCGTGCCGGTCCAGGGCAAAACGCGGATCGGTGTTCTCTACGGGGAGTTTCGGACACGCGAAGCGGCGGCGGCGGCCGTCGCGTCCCTGCCCTCCCCGCTGAAGGCACAGAAGCCGTTTCCGAGGCAAGTCAGGAGACTGCGCTAGGAACAGGAAAACAACGGAGAAATAAACTGCTAAAAATCAGTTGGTTGCAATCCGATTTTGATGTGTTATGATCGATTTGCCATTATTCTCGATCCTATAGGGACCGCCATGATCCCACGCATTGCGCTTGCGGCCCTGACCGTCACCCTGCTGGCGGGTTGCGGCACGGCACCCGTGCAACCGCCGTCGGCCGGACATCTGCGCGCCGACAACGTGGCACCGCCACCGGCGAACATACCGCCGCCCGTCCAGGCCAGCGCGGCCCCTCGCAAGCCCCGGCCGGCCGCGAAGGTGGAAACCTACAGCGTCGTCGTCAACAACGTGCGCGCCCAGGAACTGCTGTTTGCCCTCGCCCGCGACGCGAAACTGAACGTGGATATCCATCCGGGCATCGCCGGCACGGTGACGCTGAATGCCATCGACCAGACTCTGGCGCAGTTGTTGAACCGGATTTCCCGGCAGGTGGACATGCGCTGGGAACTCGACGGTGCCAATCTCGCCGTCATGCCCGACTCACCCTTCCTGAAGACCTACCGGGTGGACTACGTGAATATGTCCCGGGACACGAGCGGCACCGTGACGGTGACCACGCAGATAGCGGCCACGGGAGCGAGCGGCGTCAGTTCCACGGGCACGACCACCGGCGCCGGCACCGTCGGCGGCAACAACTCCCTCACCAAGGTGGAGAACAAGGCCCAGAACCACTTCTGGGAGACCCTGGAAAAGAACATCAAGGATATCCTGCGCGAAACGGACAAGATTCTGCCCGAGGGATCCAGCGAGACAGTGGTGGAACGCCAGGACCAGCAGTCCACTACCGGCACCGGCGCGGCGGCCCCGACGACCGGCCGGACCCAGACCCAGGCCGGTATCGCCGCCAGCCCCAACCCCGCAGCGCTGCAGCAGTCGGGGACGACCGTCGTCCGTCGGGCGACCTTTCGCGAGGCCGCGTCCGTGATCATGAATCCGGAATCAGGCGTCATCACCGTGCGCGCCACGTCGCGACAACACGAGAAGATCCAGGAATTCCTGGACCAGGTGACGTCTTCGGCGCGACGCCAGGTGCTCATCGAGGCCACCGTGGCGGAGGTCTCCCTGTCCGACAACTACCAACAGGGAATCGACTGGTCGCGGCTGCGCCTGAATGCTCTGGGCCTGAAACTGGTGCAGAAGGCTGCCGGAGCGATCGCGGCGCCCGCCGCCGCCCTGATGGAGATCGGTTATTCCAACCCCGATTCGCGCATAGGCAACATCAGTGGCACCGTGAAACTGCTCGAGGCGTTCGGCAACGTGAAGGTCATTTCCAGCCCGAAACTCTCCGTCCTCAATAACCAGACCGCGGTTCTCAAGGTGGTCGACAACCTCGTTTATTTCACGATCAAGGCCGACACCACCGCGAACCAGACCACGACCACGACCACCTATACGACCAACCTGTTCTCCGTGCCCGTCGGCCTCGTGATGAACGTGACGCCGCAGATCGGCGAAAACGAGACGGTGCTGCTCAATATCCGGCCGAGCATCTCGCGCCAGTTCGGCACCGTCACGGACCCGAACCCCGATCTGCAGAAACTGGGCGTGAAGAACGAGATTCCCGTCATCAGGACCCGGGAAATGGAAACCATGATCCGGGTCGAGAACGGCAATACCGCCGTCATGGGCGGCCTGATGGAGGATGCCCTGGACAACACGGACCATGCCGTCCCGGGCGCCTCCAGGATTCCCGTATTTGGCAACATCTTCCAGAATCGCAACGACCTGCGGCGCAAGACGGAACTGGTGGTCTTCCTGCGGCCGACCGTCATCCGGGACGCGAGCCTTTCCGGTGACTATGCGGCCTTCCGCGACCAGCTTCCGGGACAGGATTTCTTCGAGAAGAATCCGGGGCCGCCGCAACCGCAGCTGAATCTGGAGGGCCTGCGGCCGTGAGCCTGTTGATGGATGCCCTCAAGAAGGCCGAGGAGGCAAAACGCCAGGCCGTCGGAGAGGGTGCTCCCCAGGTCACAGCGGAAGCACCGGCGGATCTCGAACTCACGCCATTGGAGTCCGAGGGCGCCCGCGCTCCGGCAGGTGCCGGCACGGGCGGCCGGGCCACCCTGCCGGAGTTGCCGAACCGGCTCGAGGACCTGGACCGGCAATTCGAGCGACCCGCGCCGCCGCGTCGGAGAACGCCTTCCGAATCTCCCTCCCGCACGGCGGACGGGGAATCGGCCGACGCGGCCGCCGAGATGGCCGCCGCCCGACAGTTGTTCGAGGCGAAGCAACCCGGCACCGAACGGCGCCCATTCGCCGCCATTGCCGTCGCACTGGGGATCGTGGGCGCTGGCGCAATCGGCGGATGGTACTGGTGGCAGACCCGCCCATCCGGAACCCAGCCCTTGGTCCCGCCGACGGGTGCCCACAATCCGGTACCCCCACCGAAGCCCCTCGCGCCGGCAGCCTCCCCCGCGCCCACCGAAGCGGCTGAGCCTTCGACCGCAAAGAGCGTTGCGGTCGCCGGGGGGGAGATCGCGCTTGCGCCGCCCAAGGCACGTGTCGCGACCGAATCCCGGCCGCCCGAAGCCCGCCTGCCGGAACCGCCACCCACGCCCCAGAGCCCGGTGCGCATTTCCACGTCCCGTCTGCAGGTTAATGCGGGGGTCGCCGCGGCATTCGACGCGTTCTCCGCAGGTCGCATGGACCAGGCGCGGCTCGAGTACGAGCGGGTACTCAAGGGGGAACCGCGCAACACCGACGCGTTGGTGGGACTGGCGAGCGTCGCCCTGCGCCAGGGTCGCCCAGAGGAGGCGGAGGACCTCTATTTCCGTGCCGCCGAATCGGACCCGAAGGATGCCGTGGCGGTGGCCGGCCTCATCGGACTGCGTGGCCGCGCCGATCCGCTCCAGGCCGAGACCCGCCTGAAGACCCTGATTTCCGGCCAACCCGACCAGGCCTCGCTGCATTTCGCGCTGGGAAACCTGCACTCGCGTCAATCCCGCTGGAGCGATGCCCAGCAATCCTATTTCAAGGCATTCACGCTCGATCCCGACAACCCCGACGTCGTCTATAACCTCGCGGTCAGCCTCGACCACCTGCATCAGGTCAAGCTCGCCGTCCAGTATTACAATCAGGCGCTTACCATGGCGGATACGCGGCCGGCGGCATTCGACCGGGCCGGCTTGACGGCCCGGTTGCGAGAACTGCAGGACCGGTAGGCACCGGCGCGCCGGTCCGCCCGGGACAACGACGCGAGCATGAATACACCCACTCCCCACCGCCGGCCCATCGGGCAGATCCTGATCGCCCAGGGGGTCATCTCGGAAGACCAGTTGCGCATCGCGCTGCTGGAGCAGATGAAGTCGAACCAGCCGGTGGGCAAGCTGCTGGTCTCCCTCGGCTTCGTCTCCGAGGCCACGCTGCGCGACGCCCTCTCCGAATCCCTGGGCCAGCGGTCCGTCGATCTGGCCCATGCCATCGTCGATCCGGCGGCGCTGCGCCTCGTGCCGCGCGAGACAGCGAAGCGGCACCGGCTGCTGCCCCTCGACTACCTGGCGGAGACGCATCGCCTGACCATTGCGATCGCCGATCCGAACGACATCGTCGCGCTCGACAAGCTGCGGGCGGCCGCACCGAACGACCTCCTGATCGAGACGGTGATCGCCGGCGAATCGGAAATCGCCCGGGCCATCGACCAGTACTACGGGCACGAACTCTCCATCGACGGCATCCTGCACGAGATCGAGACCGGCGAGATCGACTACCGGAGCCTCGCGGCATCGATGGACGAGTACAGCCAGCCCGTCGTCCGGCTGGTGGATGCCCTGCTCACCGACGCGGTGAAGCGGGAAGCGTCGGACATCCATTTCGAGCCGGAGGCCAGTTTCCTGCGCATCCGCTACCGGATCGACGGGATCCTTCGCCAGATCCGCGCCCTGCACAAGTCCTACTGGGCGGCCATGGCCGTGCGCATCAAGGTGATGAGCGGCATGAACATCGCCGAGACCCGGGCGCCCCAGGATGGACGCATCTCGCTGAACATCAGTGGCCGGCAGGTGGATTTCCGCGTCGCGGCCCAACCGACGATTCACGGCGAGAACATCGTGCTGCGCATTCTCGACCGGCAGAAAGGCATCGTGCCCCTGGACCGGCTGGGACTCGACGACCACCAGCTGGACCACCTGAAGCTGATGATCGCCCGCCCCGAAGGCATCATCCTCGTCACCGGGCCGACGGGCAGCGGCAAGACGACGACCCTCTACTCGGTCCTCAACCACATCAACCAGGAGGGTCAGAACATCATGACCCTCGAGGACCCGGTCGAATATCCGATGGCCATGATCCGCCAGACGTCGGTCGCCGAGGCGGCCAAGCTCGATTTCGCCAACGGCATCCGGTCGATGATGCGCCAGGACCCGGACGTGATCCTGGTCGGCGAGATACGCGATGCCGATACCGCGGAGATGGCCTTCCGGGCCGCGATGACGGGCCACCAGGTGTATTCGACGCTGCACACCAACTCGGCGATCGGCGCCGTGCCGCGCCTGCTCGATATCGGCATCCTGCCGGACATCATGGCCGGGAACATCATCGGCGTGATCGCCCAGCGCCTGGTCCGCCGGCTGTGCCCGGATTGCCGCAAGCCCCACCCGGCCGAGCCCCACGAGCAGCGGTTGTTCGGCTTCGACGCCCGCCGTCCCGCACCGGTCCTTTACCGGCCCATGGGTTGCGAGCGCTGCGATTTCCAGGGTTACCGGGGCCGGCTCGCGATCATGGAACTGCTGCGCCTGGATGCCGACCTCGACGAACTCATCGCCCGCCGCGCCACGGCGCGCGAAATCCGCAACATGGCGCGCGAGAAGGGTTTCCGGACCCTCGCCGAGGACGGGCTGCGCCGCGTGCTGGACGGGTCCACCGCCCTCGAGGAGGTTGCGCGGGTGGTCGACCTGACGGAGCGGATGTAACGAATCCCCATGGCCCTGTACTTCTACAAGGCGATGAATGCCGGCGGCCGCCTGGTGGCCGGGCGCATGGATGCCATCAACATCGTGGACCTGGAAATGCGCCTGAAGCGCATGGAACTGGACTTCGTCAATGGGGGTCCGGTGCGCCAGCAGGGCTTGATGGCCGGTGTCCGGGTATCCCGTCGCGAACTGATCAACTTCTGCTTCCACCTGGAACAGCTCACCCGCTCCGGCGTGCCGATCCTCGAGGGCCTGACGGATCTGCGAGACAGCATCGTGCACCCGCGTTTCAAGGAAGTCATCGCCGGGATGATAGAGAGCATCGAGGGCGGCAAGACCCTGTCCCAGGCGATGCAGGAGCATCCCAGCGTGTTCGACGGGGTGTTCGTGAGTCTGGTGCGCGCCGGCGAGGACTCGGGCAACCTGCCGGCCGTCCTGCGCAACCTCGTGGAATCCCTGAAGTGGCAGGACGAACTGGCCGCCCATACGAAAAAGCTGCTGACCTACCCGGCCTTCCTGGGCACCATCGTCATCGCCGTGACCCTGTTCCTGATGACGTATCTCGTCCCCAAGATGGCGGCGTTCATCCGAAACATGGGGCAGGAACTCCCGATCCAGACGCGGCTTCTGATCGCCGTCTCCGACGTGTTCGTCGATTACTGGTACCTGGTGCTCGGAATCCCGGTCCTCGCCGTGGTGACGTTGCTGGTCGCGGTGCGCACCCATCCGGGCGCCCGCCGCCGCTTCGACGCGCTGAAGCTGGAGATTCCGTGGCTCGGTGAGATCCTGCGCAAGATCATCCTGTCCCGCTTTGCAAGCGTCTTCGCCATGCTCTACGGTTCCGGCATCTCGATCATCGAATCCCTGCGCGCCACGGAGGACGTGGTGGGAAATGTCGCCGTCAAGGAGGCGTTGCAGCGCATCGGCGAAATGATTGCGGAAGGACAAAACATCACCGTCGCGTTCCAGAATGCCGGGCTGTTCCCGCCACTGGTCGTGCGCATGCTGCGGGTCGGGGAGAACACCGGCGCCTTGGACACCGCCCTGGTCAATGTCGGCTATTTCTACAACCGGGACGTGCGGGAATCCATCGAGCGGGTCCAGGCCATGATCGAACCGACCATGACGCTGATCGTCGGCCTCATCCTGGGCTGGGTCATGCTCTCGGTGCTGGGCCCCATCTACGACGTGATCACCAAGCTGAAGATCTGATGCCCGCCCGTTTCGTGCTCTTCCTCGACGGCTCGCGCCTCGACGCCTTTCGCTGGCACGAGGGCCTGCTCGAACCCGAGGGACAATTCGGCACCGACGGCGCAGGCGTCGAACGGTTCGCGGCCTACCTGCACAAGCGGCGCAACGGCCTGTTCCACCTGCTGGCGGACGTGTCGGAGGAAGGATTCCAGCTCGAGGACATTCCCTACGTCCGGGGCGCCGACCGCACGGCGCTGCTCACCCGCAAGCTCGGTCAGTATTTCTACGGATCCCAGCTTTCGGTCGCGATCTCCCAGGGCAGGCTCCCCGAAGGCCGAAGGGACGAGCGCATCCTCTTGACCGCGCTCACCCGGCCGCAGCATTTCGAACCCTGGCTGGTCGCCCTGCGGGCCGCGGAATGCCGGGTCGCGGGGGTCTTCTCGGTGCCGCTGGTGGCGGAGTCGCTCGCCACCGCTCTCGCGGGAGGCCGCCGCCAGTTCCTCCTGATCAGTTTCACGCGGGGTGGCCTGCGGCAGACCTTTTTCGAGAACGGTCGCCTGCGGTTCTCCCGCCTCACCGTGCTGGCCGTGGATACCGTCGAGGAAATGGCAAACTCGGCGGCGCTGGAATCGGCCAAGATTCACCAGTACCTTGTCGCCCAGCGTCTCGTCGTCCGCGGTACCCGGCTGCCCACCATCGTCCTCGCCCATCCGGGCCAGGCCGCATCCCTGCGCAATCGCTGCCGGGATACGGAGGATCTCGCCTACGAGGTCGCCGACCTTGCGCACGAGGCCCGGCGGTGGCGCCTGCGGTCGTTGCCGGCCGACTCCCATGCCGAACTCCTCTTCATGCACCTGCTCATGCGCCAGGTGCCGAAGGCCCAGTTCGCCCATGGCGACGAAAGGCGATTCTTCAAGCTCTGGCGGCTGCGCTCGGCCATACTCGCGACGGGTACGGTGCTGTTCGCGGGCGCATTGCTCTATTCCGGCAAGGTGCTCGTCGAGCAGATGAACCTGCAGTCGCGGGTCGACGCCCTGAAGGCCCAGATCGCAACGGACCAGCAACGCTACGCCGGCATACTGGGCGGACTGCCGAAGGTGCCGTTGGGCAACGACGACCTGCGGCTCCTGGTCCGCAAGTTCGACGAGGTCACCCGGCGCAGCCCCGCACCCGACGGCCTCCTCGCCGCGGTCGGCAGCGCCTTGCTGAAAGATCCGAGAATCGAGCTCGACCGCCTCGCGTGGTCGGTGACGGACAATCCCGAGGGAGAGAAATCCTCGACGGCGTCGCCGCGCACCGAGGCACCCCATCCATCCGGAACCGCCGCCTACGCAATCCTTGATCTGGCGGCGAGCCTTCCGTCGGCCATGGCGTCCGACCGGCGGGCGCAGCTGACCGCTGTCGAAAACCTGGCCGACCTCTTGCGCAAGGACACCGCATTGAAAGTGGACGTGCTCAGCATGCCTTTCGAGGTCGAATCCGGGAAGTCCCTGCGCAGCGGCAGCGAGGGGCGCGCGGTGGCGGAACGTCCCCGCTTCACCCTGCGCATTGCGGTGAAACTCTGATGCAGGCCCTGTTCGCGGACCTCTTGCGACTGCGCTGGAGCGTGGCATCCTGCGCCGGCCTCGTCCTGGCGGGCGCGCTGCTGGCCTGGCTCGCCCGGGTCCAGGTACAGGCCGTCCTGCGCGAAGAGGCGGCAGTGGCCGGCCAGCGGCAGGAGATTCAACGCAAGCTCTCCAGGGCCACCGACGAGGAACAGGAGATCCGGGAAAAGATCGCGCGCTATCTCGACATCACCCGGCGCGGATTGATCGGTCGGGAAGAACGCCTCGCCTGGGTGGAAGAGATCGCCCGGATCAAGGCCAACCGCAAGCTGTTCGACATCGAATACGAGATCCTGCCCCAGAAACCCGTCGATCCGGTGCTGCTGCCCGACGGTGCCGCCGCGGGCGGGTACGAATTCATGGGAAGCACGATGCACCTGCAGATGCGCCTGCTCCACGAGGAGGACCTGCTCGGGCTCGTCCGCGATCTTGGCGCAAGATCCAAGGCCCTCCTGCACGTGCGCAGTTGCACCGTCGATCGTATCTCCGCAACGGGAGGCGCCGAACGCCCCGACGCGGCGCAGTTGAAGGCGGATTGCATCATCGAGTGGATCACCATCCGGGAGCGCAAATGAGCAAGGTTCGCTTCTTGCCGGTCCTCGTCGCTCTGGCTCTCGGCGTGCCGCCCATTGCCGAAGCGGCCGAACCCCTTGGGAGGCTGTTCTTTTCCCCGGAACGGCGGGCGTCCCTGGAGCGTCAGCGTCAGGCCAACGTTCAACAGACCCAGACGCTGCAGGGCGCCGTGATGAGCCTGGACGGCACCGTCCGGCGATCCAGCGGCCACGACACGGTCTGGGTCAGTGGCATGCCCCAGTACCACCGCGATGTCGGCACCGGCGTGACCGTCGGAGTGCGTCCCGGCGACCCCGCCGAGGCCGTCCTCACTGCGAGCGACGAGGTTCCGGCGCGCCTCAAGGTCGGCGAGTCCATCAACCGGGCAACGCGCGAGAAGAACGACGGCCTGGGCGGCGGCGTCGTCAGGAAATCGGTGCGCCGCGCCGACTGAGGCGGCCCATGGCGGACAGGACCACGGGGCATTCCCAGCCCGGCCGGTCATCGGCGGAGGGGGGATACGCCCTTCTCGCCTTGTTGGCGATTCTCGGGGCGGGCGTTCTCTTCCTTCTGGTTCGTCAGATGTCGCTGCCGGCCGCCCCACAGCGGCAGGAAGTCGGCCTCAAGGCCTTGGCCACGGCGAAACAGGCGTTGCTCGGCTACGCGGCCACCTACCGAGACGCCCATCCCACAAGCATGTTCGGCTACCTGCCCTGCCCGGACACGGACGGCGACGGAATCGCGGACCCTCCCTGCGGAACGTCCGGCCAGACCGTCGTCGGATATCTCCCCTACAAGACCCTCGGCCTGGAACCGCTCCGGGACGAAACCGGCGCCTGTCTCTGGTACGGCGTCGGAGCGAACTTCAAGAACTCGCCCGCGGCGGCAGCGCCTTTCACCTGGGATATGCAAGGAAATTTCCATCTGGCCACGGCCACCGGGACGATCCGATCGACCCCGGGGGATGGCGAGGGCGGTGGCGCGGCTGTCGTGTTCGCTCCGGGGAGCCCGTTGGTGGGCCAGTCCCGGTCTGCCGAGACGGCCACGCGGTCCTGCGGTGCCGACACGGCCGCGAATTTCGCCGCTTACCTGGAGTCGGCCCCGTTTGGGGCCGGCGGAGTCGCCCTCGGCACCGTCAACGTGACGGAAGGCGAGTCGTCGAGCGGCACGAATAATGACCGGGTGCTCGCCATCTCGCCAAAGGAAATCTTCACGGCCCTGAAGGCCCGGGCGGATTTCGCGACTCACCTGTCGTCCCTCGGCAACGACATCAAGCTCGATTTCGAGGGACGCGCGGTCCTGCCTGCCCCGGCCGTCGCCGCCGCCGCGGGGACGAAGCTTTCCGGGACGATTGCGGCAACCGTCGCTCCGGGAACCTTCCCGAACAGCGCCACGTCACCCCAATACTATCCCTATTGGTACAACCAATATCGCTATTCCGTGTGCACCAACCAGAAGACCAAGTGTCTCAACGGCGGCGCATGCACGGGTGTGCTGCTCTTCGCCGGCGAACGAGTCGCCGGCGGCCCGCGCACCGCTGGCGAAGCCGCCTCGCCGGGAAGTTTTCTCGAAGGTGCGAATCTGACCAGTTTCACCGGTACCGGAACGGATTTCGCCGGGCCGTCCACCTTGACGATCACCAATCCTCGGCTCGCCGCCTCCCAGGACCTCATGTATTGCCTCAATCCGCCGGAAGTGTCCTTCCAGCGCGATCTGGGCGATTTCACCGATGTCACTGCGCCACTAAGCATCGTCGGCGTCGGCGGCACCCAGTCCCTGGTCAACCGCAGCGGCGAAACCCTCGTGCTCGGCAATGACAATGCCACCACGGGCCACACGGATGCCGATACGGGATATGCGCTGGTCACCGGCCAGTTGTTCGGCTGCACCTGGTACGGCACGACGGTCCCGTTCGGTACCGGCATCCGCGCCTACTTCAAGTTCCGGATCGAGAACGACACCCCGGGCCAGGGATTCACCCTGACCCTGGCGGACAGCAGCAGCAATGCCACCACGGCCATGTGCGGCAACGGTGGCCGGTTCCTCGGATATGCCGGCACCAACGCCAATGCCCTCGGCATCCCGTATTCCAGCCCCGTCGTCTATTCCAAGATCGGCCTCGAGTTCGACACGCAGAACAACGCGGACAGGTCCGACACGAACGCGAACCACGTGGCGCTGCATTACTGGAACAGCTTCACGACGGTCGATGATGACAATGTGCACCACGCCGCGTCGCCATCATCCACCAACGAGGGCAGTTTCGGTCCGGATTTCCCGACCTTGACCAGTCCGCTCTCGACGAAGCGGGCCACCCTGACCTGTCTGAACAGTTCCACGGTCTGCCCGACCGCAAGCGACCGGACCTTCCTGGTGCGCATGGACATCGTCCGCGCCTATACTCCGCCGTCCGGCGTCGGCGGGCGCGGCACGGGCACCTACGACGTCAAGGTCTGGGTGGTGAAGAGCGCGGAGGCGACCGACTTCCCCGGCATCGACAACGTGGCGGTCGATTTCTCGGGTACGTCCTGGGCGAATTGGCTCGAGTCGGGTAGCATCCTGCTGCCGCCCACCATCTACCTCCGCGACCAGGTCACCCTCCAGGACCTGCGGGCCACGGTGCAGGTGTTCCGCAATTTCTGGGTCGGCTTCACGGTGGGCCAGTCCACGGTAGGCCAACGGTACACGGTTTCCGACTTCAAACTGAAGACGCGATGAGGGAAGACACGGGCGGCGCCGCATGCGGCGGATTCACGCTGACGGAAATGGCCGTCGTGCTGTTGATCGTCGCGCTGCTCCTCGGCGGAATGCTGATCCCGATCTCCACCCAGTCGGACCTGAGGGCCCTGGGCGAGACGGAGAAGACGGTGGCCGACATCCGCGAGGCGGTCATCGGCTTCGCCGCTTCCCACGGCCGCCTCCCCTGCCCGGCGACGGCAGCGAGCGCCGGCGTGGAGGATCCGTCCGGCGGCGGCGCCTGTGTTGCGCCCTACTCCGGTTTCGTGCCCGCGGTCACCCTTGGCGTCACCCCGACAAACGCGCAGGGCTTCGCCACGGATGCGTGGAACCGCCCCATCCGCTATGCGGTGTATCCGGGCACGGTGAATGCGGTGGCCAATGCCTTCACCACCGCCAACGGGATGAAGAACGCAAAACTCGACGGCCTGGCCTCGTTCCTCGCCTCCAATACCTTCCTGAGCGTCTGCGCATCGGGATCGGCCGTGCAGAATCCCGGGACCACCAATCTGGCGACTGCCGCCGGCCATGCGACCTGCACCACGGCAGGGAAACTGACCGACAACGCCGTGGCGGTGATCTACTCGCTGGGGCCCAACGGGCGCACAGGCGGAGGCGGCGGGACAGGTACGGGCGAGCAGCACAACCCGAACCCGAACGCCGCGGCGCCCGCGGCGGATCCGGCCTTCGTCTCGCATCCGCCGACGGCCGCGGGGAGCACCGACGGCGAGTTCGACGACATCGTTGCCTGGCTGTCGCCGAATATCCTGTACAACCGGATGATCGCCGCCGGCCAACTGCCGTGACGGCGTCGCATCCCGGCGACGCATGCCACCCGCTACCACATGCGCGATGACGGCATGCTCCGGGAAAGGGACTTGGCCACGTTCGGGGCGGATGGGCGCCTTGACCGGCATTGGGCTTCCTGCGAGACTAATCGGCTGAAACGCAACGCCCACATCATGTCCGCGCCCCAATCCCTCGCCGCCAGAAGAAGAGACGGATTCCTGGCCCGACTTCGCAATGCGGGGGTGGAGCCGGGCGACAGCGAGGAGCAGCGCCTCAACAAGTCCCTCCTGGTCTTCGCCACCGGCCTCGTCAGTGCGGCGTCGATGCTGTGGCTGGCCCTGTACTGGATGCTCGGACCGCAGCTGTCGGCCACCTATCCCTTCCTGTTCCAGCTGGCATTGACCGCCAACCTCGTCCTCTACGTGGCGAGCCGCAATTTCGACTTCTTCCGGGTCACGCAACTGGCGTTGTTCCTGTTCGCGCCCTTTGCCGTGCAGTGGAGCATCGGCAACTTCATCACGGCGAGCGGCATCATCCTCTGGGGCCTCCTGGCGCCCGTCGGTGCCATCCTTTTCTTCGGCGTACGGGAGTCGGTGGCCTGGTTCTTCGCGTGGGCCTTCCTGACCCTGCTCTCGGGCGCCTTCGACTTCGTGCTCGCCGACGTCGCAAGCCTTCAGGCGACGGCCGTGCCCGTGCGAACGAGCGTGGTGTTCTTCGCGCTCAACTTCGTCGCCGTGGCGACCATCATCTACATGCTGCTGCGATTTTCCATACAGGAGAAGCAGAAGACCGAGGAGAAACTGCGGGAAGCCCACCATCTGCTGCAGATCGAGCAGGACCGGTCCGAGCGTCTGCTCCTGAACATCCTGCCCGGTCCCGTGGCGGAAAGATTGAAGAACTCGGACGAGACCATCGCCGACGGCTTCGCCGATGTGACGGTCATGTTCGCCGATATCGTGAATTTCACCCAGGTGGCCGCCGGCATGTCTCCCGGGGAGGTGTTTTCGATGCTCAACCGGATCTTCTCGGCCTGGGACGAACTGGCAGAACGCTACGGGCTCGAGAAGATCAAGACCATCGGCGACGCGTACATGGTGGCCGGCGGATTGAACGACGGGCCGCGGGACTACTCCGCGGCCATCGCGGACATGGCGGTGGCCATGCGCGACCTGTTGCACCGGGACTTCGCGGTCAATACCTCGCACCTGGAGGTGCGCATCGGGATAGGTACCGGGCCGGTGGTGGCCGGAGTGGTCGGCAAGAAGAAGTTCATCTACGACCTGTGGGGCGATACGGTGAATATCGCCAGCCGCATCACGACCGAGGGCGTACCCGGGATGGTCCAGTGCGACACCACCACCTACCGCCGCCTGCACGAGAATTTCGAGTTCCACGAGCCGCAGACGATCTACCTGAAGGGCAAGGGAAACATGACCGTTTACCGCCTGATCGGCCGCAAGGCCGTGCGCGAGGCACAGGTCGCCTGACCGGTCAGGCGCGGGAATCCGGGGCAAGGCGGAAGCGCACCCGGCCCGGGCGGTTCTCGGCCAGGTACAACCGATAGCCGCCGGCCGCGGCGTAACGGGCAATCTGGTAGAGCCCGATGCCGAAGCCGCCTGCCGACTCGACCGGTCCCCGACCTATCTCCCTGGCCAGGTCATCGCCGATTGCGCTGCCGCAATCCGTCACCGACAGCGCGGCCTTTTCCGCATCCGTCTCCAGGCAGACGCGGATTGCGATGCCGGGTTCCCGTTGCCGTTTTTCCAGTGCATTGCGCAGCAGGTTTTCCGCCGCGGCGTTGAACAGGGCTGCCGGCACCCGCAGGCCCGGTACGCCGTCCCATGGCGCGAACTCGACACTTTCGCCGGCGAAGCGACCCGCCAAGTCATGCCACCAGTCGTCGGCGTCCATGGCGGGCGACTCTGCCAATTCGGGCGTCTTCAACTTCTCCAGGGTCTGCTGAAGGCGCGCGGCAATGACCGGCAACTGCCGCCGGACCATCTCCTGGAAACGCGGAGAGGATGCATCGTCGCCGGTCGCCGCGGCGCACAGCGTGTTCAAGGACTGGAGCAGGTTCTTGACGTCGTGGGTCAATCGCGACCCCGTCTCGTAGATGGCCTGAAGGTACGTCAAGCGCCTCAGCTCGGCCGCCCGGACCCGGGCATTGTAGAACTCGGCGATCAGTCGGGTGACCACGTTCAAATGCCAGGCCATCACCGGCGTCGACGCGTGGCGCGTAAAGACGACGACCGTGAGCCGCTCGTGCCGGTACTCGCTGCGTTGGTCTGTTCCCGTGCCGAAACTCCCCACGCCGTCCTCGGTGCGCCACTCCCCGCCGGAGACCCAGGGTATGCGGCGCGGCAATTCGGCACAGGCCCGGGCGACGAACAGGCCCGGATCGTCGTCCCCTTGCACAGCCGCCGACAGGGACTCCACCCATTCCTCGAAAGGCGTGCCCATCGAGAGCAGATGCCGGGAAAGGATCGTCCCGAATCCGGCGAAACCGCCCCGGGGATTCCAGGCCCATGTCAGGAGGATCAGGCCGCCGGCCGTCACCAGCGTTGCCACCACGAGCGAACTCAGGTAATCCAGCCGACCGATCGCCATCCCGGCAACGCTACCCAGCATCAGGACCGCAAGGATGAGAAAAATGAAGGCGCTGTAGGCAAGATCGACGGCGTTCCGGTAACCGGGAGCCTCCGGCTCCACGGGGAGCAATCCCATGATCAGCATCAGGATGGGCAACCCGGCGATCACGACCTGGTCCAGGCTGCCGCCGACCTGGACCCCACCGGGGAGCACGCGTGGCACGAGAACCGCAAGCATGGCGGCGACGAGGAAGGCGAGGGCCAGAAGGTGGAACAGGCGATTCCATCGGCTGCCGGGGTGGAAGACCTTGCCCCCGATGATCCCGGCGATGAGCAGGGCCCAGAGGATCAGAGTTCCCCAGCTCAGATGGGCCGCACCGTAGACGACCAGGGCCGCGAGTACCGCAACGCTGAGGGGAGCAATGTGCCGGTCGGCCTGGATGAAGGGTTGCCACAAGAAGAACAGGCCCACCTGCACCACCGCCAGGGTGCGACTGACCGGGTCGGCCACGCCTTCCAGCAGGGTGAGGTAGAAAAGGAACAATAACGCGAAGAGCAACCAGCGGCGCCGCTGGGCGATCCAGTCCAGCAATTCCGACGAGGAGCGCGCACCTATCACTTTAGGGATATGTCCAATTTTGGACATCAGCGTGGAAAATCCGTCACTTCACCTGAGGAAAATTGCCCAAGCGGTCGATTTTTTTACGGAAACCGGCTGGCACCGTTCTTGCAGATTCCATATTAACGCCAGAAGGACGACACCCTGTCGCCAAGGAGAAGGAAAAATGTACCGCAAGCAATCCGGATTCACCCTTGTCGAAATCGCCATCGTGCTGGTCATCATCGGCCTGCTGCTCGGCGGCGTGCTGAAGGGCCAGGAGCTCATCAACAGCGCCAAGGTCAAGAACATGGCGGGCGACTTCCGCAACATCTCGACCTTCGTCTATGCCTACCAGGACAAGTTTCGCGCCCTTCCGGGTGACGACACCGCCGTGGTCAATCACGTGGGCGCCGGCGCCACGGTTGCCACGACGCCCGCCGGGTCCGTCGGCAACGCCCGACTGAATGGCACCTGGAACTCCGCCACTGCAACCGACGAAACCTATCTGTTCTGGCAGCACGTGCGCTTGGCCGGCCTTGCGACGGGTACCACGAATACGGCGGCCGCCGATTACGTCCCGCGCAATGCCGACGGCGGAGCCATCGGCATTACGGGCGACCCGGTCCTGACTGCACCGACGACGCCTTACATCGCCAACTTCTATGTCTGTTCCACCAACATCCAGGGCCGCTTCGCCCGACAGATCGATACCACCATCGATGATGGAAATACGGCGACCGGCACCTTGCGGGTCATTTGCCAAAACACCTGCGCGACGGCGGCAGACGCCGTCGCCCTCGCCCCGGCGGACGACGCGAACCTGTATACCGTCTGCGCCGCCTACTGAAGGGCTGCCACCTGTTCCGAAGGCCCGCCCCTGGCGGGCCTTCTCATTTTCCGCGCAGGATTCTTTCCTCCGCCGCCTTCAGGGCTTTCGGCGTTCCCAACAGCACCACCACGTCCCCCTCGGCCAGGGGCTCGCGAAGATCGACGCGTTGGCGGGTTGCCCCGCGGCGGCGCACCGCCGACACCTGGACGCCCATTTCCACCAGGCCGAGTTCGTCGGCCGGGCGGCCGGCACCCTTGGCCCCGTCCGTCACCAGAACCGCATGCAACCGCGGCTGATCGGCCTCTTCCAGATGGTCGGCCGCGTCCGTGGCGCCATGGAAGAAGCCTCTCAGCAGCACGTAGTGCTGCTCGCGCATCTCGCGCAGACGCTTGATCACCCGGTGCATCGGAATCCCCAGCAGGGCCAGGGCGTGCGTGGCCAGCATGACGCTCGACTCGAGGGCCTCCGGGACCACCTCGGTGGCGCCGAGCGCCGCGAATCGTTCCATGTCCGCGTCGTCGTGGGCCCGCACCACCACCGGAAGGTCCGGGCGCAGGTCCCGCACGTGGTGAAGCACCCGTTGCACCGCGTGGCTGTCGGAAAAGGTGACGATCAGCACGTGGGCCCGCACGACACCCGCCGTCACCAGGGTTTCGCGGCGCGCGCAATCCCCGTAACTGACGGGCTCGCCCGCGGCGGCGGCCTCGCTGACGCGTTCGGGGTCGGAATCCAGGGCCACGGTCGCGATGCCCTCCTGTTCGAGGAAACGCGCCAGGTGCTGGCCCGTGCGGCCGTAGCCGCAGACGATGGCATGCCTTTCGGCCGTCAGCGATCGGGCGGCCAACTGGGTCAGCTGCATGGACCGCAACAGCCATTCGGAGGAGACGAAGCGCATCACGATGCGGTCCGAGAAATGGACGATCAATGGCGCGAGGATCAGGGACAGGACCAGCGCCGCCAGCGTCACCTGCATCAGATGTCCCTTCATCAGTCCCAGCTCGCCCGCCCGGTCCAGCAGGACGAAGCCGAATTCGCCCCCGGCGCATAGCCACAGGCCCGCCCGCAAGGACGTGCCCGGCGCCGCGCCAAAGAGGCGCGACAGGCCGGCCACGAGCGCCAGCTTGACCGAGAGAAGCAGGACCAGGGCCGCCGCCACCCAGGCGAGGTTCTCGATCACCAGGGGCAGATCGAGCAGCATGCCGACCGTCACGAAGAACAGCCCGAGGAGCACGTCCCGGAAGGGCTTTATGTCTTCCTCGACCTGGTAGCGGTACTCGGTCTCGGAAATCAGCATGCCGGCCGTGAATGCCCCCAGGGCGAGCGAAAGCCCGGCCTGTTCCGTGACGTAGGCGAGCCCGAGGGTGATCAGCAGCACGTTCAGGACGAACAATTCCGCCGACTTGCGCCGCGCCACGATGAAGAACCACAGGCCCATCAGGCGCTGGCCGAAGAAGATCACCACGGCGAGCACGGCGACGGCCTTGGCCAGTTCGGGGAGCAGCGTCGCGGCAAAGGCTTCCGGCGCCTGGGTCAGGGCAGGCAGAAGGATCATCAGGGGCACCACGGCCAGGTCCTGGAACAGCAGCACCCCGATCACCTCGCGCCCGTGGGCCGACTCCAGTTCGAGGCGTTCGGCAAGCAGGCGGGAGAGCACTGCGGTGGAGGACATGGCGACCACGCCGCCGAGCGCGATTCCCTGCCGCATCGACGCACCTGCCGCCCACGCGGCGAGCATGCCGACCAGGAGGGTCGTCGCCACCTGGGCGAGGCCGAGGCCGAAGACGATGCGCTTCATGCTGTAAAGCCGCGGCAACGAGAACTCGAGCCCGATGGAAAACATCAGGAAGACCACGCCGAACTCCGCCAGCCGGCGGGTCGATTCCTCGTCGGGCAGCCACCCGAGCGCATGGGGTCCGATCGCGCAGCCCACCAGCAGGTAGCCGATGATGGGCGGCAGGCCGAGGGTCCGGAAGGCCACCACGACCAGCACGGCCGCCGCCAGCAGGAGCAATACGAGCTGCAGGGATGACATGGCGATGGGAGACCGGCCGGTCCGGGGGGGTTGATATAATCGTCGCCAATCATAACGGCAGCCCGGACCATGTCCCAAGTCCGTCCCCTTACCCCCGATGACATAGTGGAATCGCCCGCCCTGGCGATGGCGCGCCGCGTCCTGCACATCGAAGCCGATGCCGTGCTCGCCCTGGCCAGCCGCCTCGGCGCCGAATTCGACCACGCGGTTCGGACGATCCTCGAATGCCACGGCCGCGTCGTGGTGAGCGGCATCGGCAAGTCCGGCCACATTGCGCGCAAGATCGCGGCCACGCTCGCCAGCACCGGCACGCCGGCCTATTTCGTGCATGCGGCGGAAGCGGTCCACGGGGACCTGGGCATGATCACGCGCGACGACGTGATGATCGCCATTTCCAACTCCGGCGAGAACGACGAATTGCTCACCATCGTTCCCCTGGTCAAGCGGCAGGGGGGACACCTGATCGCCATCACCGGCAACGCCGACTCCTCGTTGGCAGGCGAGGCCGACATCCATCTCGACGCCCGTGTCCGCGAGGAGGCCTGCCCCCTGAATTTGGCGCCCACGGCCAGCACCACCGCCGCGCTGGCCCTCGGCGACGCGCTGGCCGTCGCCCTGCTCGACGCCAGAGGCTTCTCCGCGGACGACTTCGCCCGCACCCATCCCGGTGGCGCCCTGGGCCGCAAGCTGCTGACCCACGTGCGCGACGTGATGCGCGACGGCGACGGCCTGCCCCGGGTCGGCGAAGGAACGCCGGTGCCGCATGCGCTGCTGGAAATGTCCCGTGGGGGCCTTGGCATGACCATCGTCCAGGACTCCGAAGGCCGGCTAGCCGGCATCTTCACCGACGGCGACCTGCGCCGCAGCCTGGAGCGCCTCGGCGACCTGCGGGAAATCCCCGTGCGGAAGGTCATGACCACCCATCCGCATTCGATAGGTCCGGATCGCCTGGCCGTTGAAGCCGTGGAAATGATGGACCGTCTGCGCATCAACCAGCTTCTCGTGCTGGATGCCCGGGGCGCGGTCGTCGGCGCCCTGAACATGCACGACCTGTTCCGGGCGAAGGTCATCTGATGACAGCCGCCGACAAGGCCGCCCGGCTCCGCCTGATGGCCTTTGACGTGGACGGGGTCCTCACGGACGGGACCCTGTATTTCTCGTCCGCCGGCGACGAAATGAAGGGATTCTCGAGCCGCGACGGCCATGGCCTGAAGATGCTCGCCGCATCCGGAACGACGCTCGCGATCATCACCGGGCGCCGGTCTGAGGCGGTCGAGAAGCGCGCCGCCAACCTCGGGATCGGACACCTGTTCCAGGGCATCGGGGACAAGCGAACGGTCATGCTGGACTTGGTGTCCCGGTTGGGGCTCGATCCCGCCGAGGCCGGCTACATGGGCGACGACGTGGTGGACCTGCCGGTGCTGCGTGCCTGCGGTTTCGCCGCCACGGTGCCCGACGGTCACGCGCTGGTCATGAGGCACGCGGATTATGTGGCCAGGGCCCCGGCAGGTGCCGGCGCGGTGCGCGAGGTCTGCGAGTTCATTCTCGCCGCCCAGGGCCGGCTCGACGCCGCCCTCGCGCCTTGGCTGGGCTGATCCCGGTGAGAAGCCTCGGATCCCGCCTCTTTCCGCTGGTCCTGCTGGTCCTGTTGGCGGCGTTGAGCTTCTGGCTCGAGCGGGCGACCCAGGTCGATTCGGGGGCCAGGCGCGGCAGCGCCCGGCACGATCCGGATTACATCGTGGAGCAATTGCACCTGCGCCGTTTTGCGCCGGACGGAAAACTCCAGCACACCCTGGACGCACAATCCATGCGTCATTACCCGGACGACGACAGTACGGAGGTGAGCCAGCCTCGCGTCCTCTTCCAGAAGGAGCGCCCGGCTGTCCTGTCCTCGGAAAATGCCTGGATGAGCCGCGACGGCCAGGAGGTCCGCCTGTCGGGCAACGTCCGTTACCTGCGGCAGGGCGCGCGCGGAGACCCGGATACCGTCATCACGACGGCCGAACTGGTCGTGCTGCCGGACGAGGAAAAGGCGCATTCCGACTCGGCCGTCACCATCACCCAGGGCAACAGCGTCGTCGTCGGCACCGGCGTTGACGCGGACAATGCCCGTCGCGTCGCCGTCCTGCGCGGACGGGTCCAGGGCACCATCTATCGGAAACCGCCACGATCATGAGCACACGAACCCGTATGCGCCGCCTGTTGGCGGCGGCCCTGATCCTCCCGGCCGGAATCGCCCTCGCCGAGCGGGCCGACCGGGACCGGCCGGTCAACCTCGAAGCGGACCGGATCACCGTGGACGACGTGCGGAAGGTCCACGTCCTGGAGGGCAACGTGCAACTGACCCAAGGCACGCTGCTGATCCGCACCGCGCGCCTGACGGTGACCCAGGACGCCGAGGGTTTCCAGAAGGGAATCGCCCAAGGCGGTCCCGGCGGGCTGGCCTACTTCCGGCAAAAGCGGGAAGGCAGGGACGAGTTCGTCGAAGGTCAGTCGGATCGCATCGAGCACGATGGCCGTGCCGAGAAGACGGAATTCTTCGGTCACGCCTGGGTGAAGAGCGGCCTGGACGAAGTGCGCGGGGAGTTCATCTCCTACGACGGCAAGAGCGAGAACTACGTGGTGACGGGGGGGCCCAAGGGCACCTCGTCCGCGACCGGTCCGCGGGAGCGGGTACGCGCCGTCATCCAGCCCAAGAACAAGGATGGCGGCCGTCCGGCCGCGGTCCAGGCCGGCGAGGCACCCACCCTGCGGAGCGCGCCGGAGATCACCAATCCACGCAAGGAGTAGCAATGGCTTACGAAAACATCCTGGTCGAGACCCGCGGCAAGGTCGGCCTGATCACCCTCAACCGTCCGAAAGCGCTCAATGCCCTCAATGACGCGCTGATCGACGAACTGGGTGCCGCGCTGGCCGCCTTCGATGCCGACGAGGGCGTCGGATGCATGGTGGTCACCGGGTCGGACAAGGCCTTCGCCGCCGGCGCCGACATCGGCGCCATGGCCGAGTGGGACTACATGCGCGTCTACAAGACCAATTACATCAGCCGCAATTGGGACCAGGTCGCCCGCTGCCGCAAACCCATCATCGCCGCGGTGGCCGGATTTGCCCTGGGCGGCGGCTGCGAACTGGCCATGATGTGCGACATGATCTTCGCCGCCGACACGGC